>JASCPF010000025.1 GCA_029959325.1 Microbacteriaceae bacterium PS02068 | reverse complement strand
TACAACCACCACCGCCGGCACTCCTCGCTCGGCTACCTACCCCCAGCCGAGTACGCTCGACAGTGCACCCATCAAATGGAAACCGACGACTCACAGAACGTCCGGACCGAATGAAGGGGGCGGCTCAAACGGACTCCGGCGTCGATCTGGTGGCCTATGCGCCAGGCTCCGCGAGCGCGGTGACGATTCAGGTGAAGACTCAGACCGCTCCCTCTCCGTCGGGCGGCAAGGGAGCGATGTCGATTGGGTTCTTCTTCCCTGACGATCTACGGGCGCAGCTGCTCGCGGTGACGTTGCTCTCGTCGGATGCCGTGTGGTTGTTCACGCGGGACGAGGCGCGGGCGCTTGCTCAGCAGCACAACGCGAAGGGGATGCGGCAGCTGTACTGGTACATGGAGCCTCGGCCGGTCCGGGTGGCGTCGCCGCCGCTGCACGCGGGCGACGTGGAGCCATATCTGCTCGAGCGGCGGGTGGCCGACCTGTTCGGGGTGCCCGCGGTGGCGCCGGTGGATGCTGTCGGCATCGTGGAGGACGGCTGATGGGTGGTCTGCCGTTGCCGCGGGCGTGGGATCGGGCATCGCTTGAAGCGATCGGTTTTGAGGGATTCGTCCCATTTGCTGACCTGGCAGCCGCGAGGGTGCCGATTGAGGCGGGGATTTACGTGGTGTTGCGCACCGCGGCTACGACGCCGAAGCTGCTTGAGCTGACGCGAGCTCGGGCGGGGTCTGCTTACCGGCTGGAGGACCTCACGGCGCGTTGGGTGCCGGGTACGCCGGTGGTGTACATCGGCAAAGCAGAAGCGAAGGTGGGAGGGCTGCGAAAGCGGTTGGGGCAGTACGCGCGGAAGGGCGCCAGCCACAAGGGCGGTCGTTCGATCTGGCAACTGGCCGATCAAGACGAGCTGCTCGTTGCGTGGGCGACGACGCCCGACGAGTCCGCCGAGGACGTCGAGATCCGCTACCGGGACGCGTTCGCCGAGATCTACGGCCGCTGGCCGTTCGCTAACCGGAAGCGCTGAGCCGCACCCTCGTCGACGGCGCGTGTCCGGAGCGGTGCCGTTCCGCGGCTGGCCACAATTGGGTAGCGACGATCCCAAGCGACTTCGCCCGGTCCCGTCAGCTCGTCGATGTATCGAGGTGCAATTAGCTTCAAGTTGTCAGGCGGTGTCGACGCCGGGGAAGTCGGAGATCGACTGTAAGAGTTCTCCGGAGATCGCATGGGGGTTGTCGGCATTTCCGATCACTTCGACCAGCAGGGTGTCGCTGTCGCATTCGAGTATGCGAACCTCATCACCGTTCTGCAGAATGAGGCCCGCGCCTGCGTCCGCGTCGGAGTTGACTGTGAAAACTTGTCCAACCCAGATGCAGGGAACCGCGCGGGTCTCGATGCGGTGCCTGATGGTCTTGATCGCCTTCTCGCCGCCTGCGTACACCGCGCCGCCGGCGACGAAGATGATGCCAGCTGCGGCCGCGGCGTACTTGGCGGCTACCGCTGGGCCGCCGATGGCCTTGATGAACTTCGTGATGTCTTGATAGCCGCCCAGATTCCCCATCTGACGACCATATCCAGGGCCGCGCTCACCTCGAACATTCAACTAACCGCGGCACATCATTGAATGCAGCATCCGCTTGCGGGTCACTGGCCCCAAGTTGAAGTGGGATGGACATCTCTCCGCATCGATGACGCTGCAGCACCCGGACATTTCGGGAGTTGATAGCCCGCCCTGACGCGAGCGCGGTGGACAAGTCGTGCCGTTCCCTACAGTAGGTTTTTTTTGGAAATGTCCATTTCGCAGATGAAATGTCCACGGTGTGTCCATCTGGACATTTCGGGTGCGCGGGCTCGCTGCTGACACGATTGGTGGATGGGCTTCACGATCCGGGAACAGCGTCCGGCCGATGCATCGGACGGACCGGACTTCGATGCTCGGCATCTGCACCACAGCATCGAAAGCGAGTTCCTCGAGTTGGTGACCGGACCGCCTCGCGAGGCGCTCCGGATCGACGTCGAGGGGGACCGCCTGCAGGTGACACATGGGTGAGCACGCGCCCGGGTTGACCATGTTCGTATTGACCGCGGGCCTGCTAGTCGTCGTCGTGCTTCTGCGGGCACGCATCGATCCGGGAACGCGGGAACGGCGTGCGCTGCGTAGCGTGGGCACCGAGATCTGGGAATGGTTTGCCCGCTTCGAGCGGGGCGGCGGCCGGGTGCAGGATCTCGAAGGACTCAGCTGGGGACCGGCGCTCAGGGCTCGCAAAGTCGTCTGGCTGGCCGCCGCCCAGCTGATCGGGCTCCTGATGCTCACCGCGGCGATCTACCTCGCCGGTTGGCCCTGGTGGATCCCTCTTATTGCAGCACTTCTCCTTATCGTCGCAGGTGGGTACTTCGGGGAGGTTCGGGTCTTCCTCGCCGATGACACAGCGGCGACGTGGCGCTACGAAGGGTCCAGGGGTCTACTCCTTCTCGGTCTCGTCGTGAAGGGCGTCGTCCTCTGCGCGGGCCTGGGTCTCGTGTGGCTCGCCGCCGATCTGCTCATCTCCGCTCCGGCGCTCCTCGCACTCGCCGTGGCTATCGTGGCAGCGTTCGTCTTCGACCGCTGCCATATCCCCGCGCGGGCGATCGAGGGGGTGATTCGGAGCCGGCAGTCCATCGGGTTCGCCGAGAACGCGACGGGGGAGACGATCCTCTACCTACGCTCCTTCGACGACGACACTGCGTTGGTGTACGCACCTGTGGCCTCGACCCGCTGGTACGCCCCTGTGCTGCCGCAGCGCGTGCGGTTCGAGGAACTAGTAGAAGCGTGGACGTTCAACGAGGCCGCTCAAGTCGTTGCCATCGGGCGACCCGGCGAGCGTCGCCCGTCGCTCGGTGCCGGACGGAGCTACTGGACCGACGAGACGTGGCAGGAGGCGGTGCGGCGCACTGCGGCGCGGTGCAAGGCCGTGATTGTCGTCGCGGGGACGACCGAGGGACTGGGGTGGGAGATCTCTACGCTGTCGGAGATGGGTGTCCTCGGAAAGACCCTGTTGCTCCTCCCGCCGGACACGCCCGAGAACACCGAGCAGCGCTACCGCCGCATCACGGCGGCGAGCAATCGCGAGCACGATGCCCTGGTGGACGATCGCCTCGCGCTGAGCGCGATTCCGGCGATGGGCTACACCGCCGGCGGCGAGCTGGTCCATTACGTTTCGTTCGGCCGCGACTGGGCGGCGTACGTCAGCGCTGAGACGCACCTCCTGCGCACCCTGTCCGGGACGCAGCAGTTCGAGGATGTCGGGAATCTGACGCGGTTGGAGGAGATCACCGAGGATCCGGTCGCCCAGGCCTTCGCGCTGTCGGTCCGGATGGGCAGACCTGGCGACGGGCGACAACTGCTCGACGACCTCCTCGCGGACGGCGACGCTCTGACGGATGCCGACCGCGAGCGACTCGCGATCGCTCGCGCCGCCGCGCTCCTCGCAGAGGAGAAGGACGCCGACCTCGCACGCGCGGCGCTGCCCGATCGGACGGCTTCGGCCTCGCCCGCTCTCACCGCCGCCTACGAAACCCTGGGCTCGTCCGACCAGAGCGCCGAGGCCGTCTTCCGTCTCGTTCTGCCCGTCGAGTTGCGCGAAACAGCCGCGCCCGTGCGTCACGAGAAGGCGTCGACCACGGTCGCTGTGCGGCTCATGCAGCTGTGGTTCGCTGCGTCGGAGATGGAGGACAAGGAACGGCACGCCGACTTCCTCGGGAAGGCGCAGGCGGCATCCAACCTGGCCGGGGCCCACGAGCTGGAACTCGCCCGGGCGATGTCCGATGTCATGGTCGCCACGGCACTCGCCGCGCTCGTACGACCGGCGGAGGCCGAGGCGCTGGCGCGCGACGTCCTGTCCCGTGACCTTCCGGCCGACGGATCCTATGCGCGGAAGACCTTCCGCTCGTCGGACGTGCGCGACGATGCCGACGCCGTCCTCCTCGACGTGATCGACCGGTCCACCCGCGATGGTCGACTCGCCTGCATCCGAGTTCTCGAAGCACAATACGAGCGACGGCACGGGGAGAACCGGCGGAGCGAGGCCGCCGAGACGGCGCGCGACCTGGCGCTGTGGAACGTGGAGGAGGGGACCACCGCGGAGGCGGACCGCTGGGGCGACCTCGCGGTGAAGGAGTTCGCCGCCCTCGGCAACAGCGGCGACCAGGCGCAGACGCTCACGACGCTGGCACGGGCGTCGCTCGGCGCACGCGATCACGACACCGCACTCGCGCGGGCTCGAGCCGCACTCGCGCTCATCGATGCGAACATGTTCATCGAGCTCAAAGGCGACGCGCTGTACGCCGCCGCGCTGGCCGCGGACGGGATCGCGGAGAGGGCTCCGGATGCCGCCCGCGATGACGCCGCGATCCTCGCCATCCGCGATGTCCTCTCCTTCGACGCCGAGGTCGAGCCCGGTGCGGTGAACCGCGAGGAGAGGCTCCTCGTCCGGCTCGTCGCGCGTCTGCGCGCACGTGCCCGCCACAAAGAGGCGGTCCAGGCGCAGAGGAGGCTCGTCGCGTTGCGCAGTGAGCGTCTCGGAGCGGACGACCCGCACACGCTCTCGGAGCGACTCCAGCTCGCCCGATTCCTGCGGGACGCGGGCGACACCGTGCAGGCGGAGACGGATGTGGAGGAGCTCTCGCGCATCGCCGAGTCCGTCGACATCACGGCTGTTCCCGACCTGCGCGAGGAGATTCTGCTCACCCAGGCGGTCTTCGCGGAGTCCGCGGGAGACATCGACGGCACCGTCGCCCTGCTCGATGCCCGGGAGGCCTCCATCGCGTCGCGGGTCTCCGCCGGCGCGGCCCTCCGGCAGCGGCGGCACGCGATCGCCGTGCTCGCCGACGCGAAGCGCAACCGCGAGGCGCTCACGCGACAGCAGGGAGTCCTCGACGAGCTGCGGGCCAGCACTGCCCCGGACGCACCCGAGCTCGCGACTGCGGTGGAATCCCGCAACGAACTGGAGTGGCGGCTGAGCTGGGGAGAGGCGAAGGTGTGGGAGGACGGAGAGGACTTCGCCGCTGCGGCCGCGCGCCACGAGACGTGGCTGCGGGAGCAATCGTTCGGCGGCACCCGAGACGCGGTGAGAACCGCGCACAGCAGTGCCGCGCGCGGCCGATGCGTCTCGCTCGCCGGACGGTCGGTGGAGGCGCAGCAGATCCTCCGGGATGGGCACGCCCGCGCCGCCGTCGACCTGGGCCGGACGCACGAGGCGACACGCTGGTTCCTCACCGAGCGCGCGCGTGCGTACCGTCGCATCGGAGACGACCGTGCGGAGCTGGCGGTTCTCACGGAGCTGTACACGGATGAGATCGCCGCGAACGGGGAGGCCGACCGTGACACGATCCTGACGATGGCCGACCTCGCGCTCGTGCATGACCGTCTGGGCGACACCGACGATGCCCGGCGGTTCGCCGATCTCGCGGTCTCGAATGCTGTCCTCGTCTTCGGCGGCGACGACCCGTTCACGCAGCGGCGTCGAGACGCGCTCGCCTCCCTCCTGCCCAACGACGACAATCCCATTTCATCCTGATCCCGAGAGGACCGCCGTGCCGACCTACAAGGACACGAGCTACCACTTCGCCCGCCTCACCCCGGGGCGCGAGCATCGGCTCGGACGCCGACTTCTGCCCGTGCTGGCGGGCGACGGCACCGTGGAGTGCGAGGCCGCTGACGGAGATCATCCGGTGCAGGTCCCGGTGAGACGATTCCTGCGCAACGTGGGGATGGTCGCAGATGGCGCGTCGATCGACGAACTGGGACGCGCGATCGCAAATCCCCCGCTCCTGTTCGCGAACTCGCGTTTTCAGCTGTTCGTCACGGACGCGAGATTGGTGATCGTCCACGACACCACAGACGCCGATGGCGCGCGCGTCGCCGGGCACATCCGGTATCCCTGGATACAGTCGATCGGCTTCCGGCCCAAGCAGAGCTTCTTGAACGACAGCGAGATCGTCGTCGATGCGATCGAGGACTTCGACATCGACGGCTTCCCGAAGCGCCAGAGCGGGTCGTACTTCCATCGATTCACCTTCGTGTTCGACAAGACGTTCCATCCCGGCGAGCTCGCCCGGGAGATTGCTCGGAGGGCGGCATCGTACGTCGTGAGCACGCAGGGAGTCGATCAGACCGGACCTCTAGAGGAGCTGCGGAGAGCCGTACTCCTCCCCGACCCTCCGAAGGGAGATCACTCGACCTACGGCCTCCCGGTGTACTGCGCGTACCCCGGCGGGGTTTTCGGAGTAGGCGATGCGACCGGCCCGGTCGGGTGGATCTCGCAGAGCGTCTGACCGAGGAGGCGATGACCATCCGTCGCTAGGCGGGGTCTCAAGGCGAGGAGCGCGGGGGGACGATCAGCCAATCTTCTCGTTTACCTCACCACGGGAAGCCAGCCACATAGTGTGCTCTCGGCTGATTGCCTCTTCCGCGTCTGCGACGGACTCTGGCCATTCGCTCGCATCGGCGGCGAGCAACGATGTCATCTGCTTCTCAAGCTCGGCAGCGGTCAGTGCATATGCCGCGCGAAGTGTGACGTGTTGCTTGAGTGCCAGCCAGGCCGCGCCCGCACCTATCGCTGCCGCGAGGATCCCGGCGAGATCGAACGTCCAGCCGCCGAAGAGACGTCCAGCCGCGAGTGCCACCGCGATAGCTTCGGCGCTCAGTAGAAGCGTTCGCCACCATGCCGCCGCTCGGCGGTTCGCCTTCGCCTTCCGTGTGTACCAATCGCGCTGTGCCTCCGTCCTATCGCGCAAGTAGACCGAGCGACGAGTGTCAAGATCGGACGTCCTTAGCGCGTCCATCGCGACGGTCGGCGAACTACCGTCACCCGTTGGCACGGACACTGCCTGCGCCACTTGCTGGGCGACCTGGCTCACGCGAGACCTGAAGAGGGTCCTCGCCTCACTCGGTTCAAGCGAGAGGAAGAACGGATCGGCGCCGACGGCATAGCGCCAGCTGAGCGTCTTCACAGACTCCGCGCCGGCCCTAGCCTGGTACCAGTCCCGCTCGGGTCGAACGAGTGTGATGTAGATCTCTGACCCCAGCGCGAGAACGAACCCGAGTAGCGCCACCGCGGCCCACACGTCGACCTTCCCGACGAAGAGCGAGTAGGACGCTCCGAGCGCAGCGATGACCGTGCCCCCGAGACGAAGACGACTGCTCCATAGCGTGGCCTTTTGCGCGGAACCCGAAGCCTCGTCAGCTGAGGCAAAGAAGGGTGGCAGATCGGAGTCAACGAGGCGGATCATGGCGTCACGCGTTCCGCATCCGCAGTGCTCGCGTGTTGTTGACCTTGTCAGCGTGTGAGGTCCGACGATTGAACGCGTCATCGATCATTCCTGCAAGGCTTGCAGCGGAAGTAGGGTACTTCATCCATCGCGCGTAGCCGTTCTCGCCATCAATGTTGTCGCTGACGCGCACGGGAGGCTGACGCCCCGGGGTCTGCGACACGGAGGGCAGAGTTATCGCGACGAGACCGTTACGTGAACTCGTTGCGGTATTTCGAAGGGAGGCGGCGATCTCCCAATCGACGAAACGACGCCCCCAGGTTTGTGCGCCGACCAATACGAGCGTCACGCTGCTGTCCCGTAGGTAGAGCTCGCGGATACGGCGCTTGATGTAGTCGGCGTCAGTGCTGTTGATGACGTCTCCAGCCATCGATGCGCCGATTCCCCGCGAGATGAGCACGTCGTGGTCGTGGTCAAAGTGGTCGATGAAGGCCGCCACTTCAGCTTCGTCCGCATGGTGATATGACACGAACGTCTTGTGTCGCGTCTTGAGTCTTAGCAGGCTCGTCATGAATGTCCTCCTTTGGGACTTAGCAAACTGTTTCTGAGTGCGTCTACGCAGTCCACGGCTAGGCGCTCTCGAAGCCGGAGCTGGGGTCGAACTTGAGCACGCGCGCGTTCTCGGAGATCGTGCGCACCTCGCCCTCGTCGAAGCCGTCGCTCTTGCTGGCCTGGATGTCGATGGTGATCTCGAGCTTTGCGCCGGCGCCGGCGAGGCGATCGATGATTTCGCGAGTCACGTTTCCGATGTCGCGCGAGTACCGGTCGGGATCGACCTTCACGGAGCCGAAGTAGCGGCTTGGACGTCGCGGCGCGAAGCTCTCCTCCCTCGATGCCTCCTCGTCTGCTTCGTCAGCGATCAAGACGATGTCCACCGGGCCGACCTCGGCGACGCCCTCCTCTGCTGCGCGCCGGGCGGCTTCTCGAGCGGCGACGATTCGATCGTCCGACGCTTGCTCGTCAGCTTTGTTCCAGTCCACCAGGAGCGTGCTGTCGGTGACCTGGATCGCGGTGTTGTGCGCCGGCGGCACGATCAGGCCCCGGTAGCGACCGGCCTCGGTGTCCTTCGCCGTCGCGATCGCGAACTTCTCGCCGTCGACGAGGACGGAGTTCAGCGATCGTTCGATCGCGGAGTCCAGCGTCCCCCTCCTGACGAGGCGCGGCAGGTAGACATACCGGGTGAAGTAGCCCCACAATTCGCCGACGCTGATCTCGCCTCTATCGCGCCACAGTTGTCCGAGCTCCTGGTGCAGTGTGGCACCGAGTATTGGCGCACCAAGCTCGGTGACGAGCTGGTCGTCGCGCGACAGCTTCGCGGCGACGCGCTCGGCGAGGGATCGGCCGCCCGAGTCGGGTACCTTGTCCGTGATCAGCTCGAATGGCTTGGTCGCGTCGAGCTGTTCGGGGTAGACCGCCCACACGAAGGTGTCGCGGATTCGATCCGAGACGGTCCGATCCAGGCGCGTGACCCAGTCGTCGGTCTGCTTGCGCTGCTGCACCGACAGGTTGAGGCTCTCGCTGGTCGCCTGCACGCGCTTCCACGCGAGGTAGCTGCGCGCGGCGGCCTCCAGGCTTTCCAGCTCGCTCTTGTCAGCGACGAGGAAGACGAGAGTGTTGCGGTGCACACGCTGGCTGGCGCCCTTGGTCTCGATCGCGTCGCGCACCCATTGGTGGGCTGAGGAGTCGGCGCCGTCCGACTTCCGCCGCGAGTGGCGCGGGTGAACGATCACCAGTCGCGCGTCCTCGAGGTCGGGGATGTCAGCGCTGGATGCCGGTGCAACGTGCACCCGATCGAAGACGCCGCGCACCCGTTCCTCGCTGCGAAGTCGCTCGGCGATCTCGTTCCACACGGTCTCGACGTCCTCGCGGAGTCGCTCGGCGTAGTCGTTCGCGGTCTTCGTCACCGAGGGCTGGGTGTCGAACCAGTAGTGGCCCTGCTCCTCGTAGAAATACGTCGACCGCTGCGCGAGCAGTTCGATCGCACTGCCGAAGTTGCCGAGCGTGTCACCTGGAGCCGCGGTTCCAAGCCAGACATACTGCTTGTCCAGGCCCTTCCGCGATGCCTTGATCCGCGGAGCGGCACCCATGAAGATCGTTCGCGCGATGCGCTGGGTCACGAACCGCTGCCCCAAGTTGGGACGATCCAGGTCGATCTGCTGCGCCATGGATCCCGGGCCGTCGATGTCCGAGTCGATGATCGGCTTCCACTGGTCCTCGAGGTACTGGGTGAGGTCGGTGTTGACGGTCGTCGCCTCCAGCGGCACGTTGCCGGGGAGGATCAGCGGGGAGGTGTCGTTGGATGCCCACAGCTCGTGCACGATCGAGGACACGAGCTTGAGCACGCCGCGGGTGCGCTGGAACCGCTCCAGCGTCGACCAATCCTCGTATAGGCGGTCCAGCAACTCGGGGTGCAGCGGGTAGGACGCCCGGATGCGCTGCTCGTAGTCGTCGCTCGGGGCCGCGGCATCCCGGGGGAATAGGGCGGTGTTGCTCCGATAAAGAGTGACGAAGCTGCGCGCTACCGCGGAGATCGTGGTCAGGCCCTCAGCGTTCGGCGCCTGGAACAGCCGGCGGCGGACGATCTCGAACGATTCGTCCTTGCTTGACGGGCGCCACTGGTCGGCGACCCGGCGGATCACGTTCTGCAGACGTTCCAGCGCGAGCTGGCCGTTGGCGCCGCCAATCTCGATGTCGCTTCCGCTGCCCGCGTCACCGGTATCGGATGCGGGGATCGAGACGACGAGCATCGCGCCAGGCACCGAACGCACGACCTCCGTCAACGACTGCGCGAACGTGAACTGCGTCTCGAACGAACCAGACGGAAGCTCCTTGTCCGTGACCAACTGCCGCGCGTACGCGACCCACTCGTCGATCAGAATTAGCGCCGGCGAGTACTTCGCGATCAGCGTCCGCAAGGCCTCGCCCGGGTTCGTCCCGGCTCGGTCGTCCTCAGCGATCAGGTCGTACGCTTCGCGGCCACCCAGCTGCCATGCAAGCTCGCCCCAGAGCGTGCGCACCTCGGTCCCGTCGTCCTTGATGAGCGGTGATCCCGCCTTCAGATACGTGCCGACGAGCGCTACGCGCTTCACGCCCAGCGCCGCGAGATCCGGGTTCCCGGTCTCCGCGATGAGCTCCTGCAGCTCCTGCGGAAAGTCCTTCGCGGGCGTGCCGCTGAACAGGTGGTACAGGGCGAGCATCGAGTGGGTCTTCCCGCCGCCGAAGTTCGTCTGCAGGTTGACGACCGGGCTCGCGTTCCCGTCCCTGCCGCCCACGCGTCGGAGCGCGCGCGACAGCAGATCCCGAAGACCTTCCGTGAGGTATGTGCGGGTGAAGAACTCGACCGGGTCGCCATATTCGGGGCTCGTCGCCTGACCTGTCCGCACGAGATGCAGGTCGGCAGCGAACTCGGATGCCGTGAACTCACCGCGTGCCACATCATCGTGCGGGCGAATCACCTCACGCCACGGCCGCAACCCCGAGCCCGGGTCGAGGGTCACCGTCGTCCGCTTGACCTGCTTGCGCGTCTGATCCTCGAAGACGGTGCGCTGCAGGTCGACGCGGAGCTTGCGGACATCCTCGGCGGAGTCGACCGCGCCGACGGCATGAAGCAGACGCTCGATCGTGTCCAGCGCACGCGCAGCATCGTCAGAACTGAACGGTTCGTTGTGCGCCCACAGATTGCGCGTCTCGCGGAGCTCGGAACCGAAACCCTGCTGCGCGCGCGACAGAACGTCCTTGAACCTGTAGCCCTGCTCGGTGATCGCGCGAAGCTGCACCTGGACATCGTGCTTCGTCAGCGTCCGGGCAGGGCCGCCCCGGCGTTGAGCATCTTCCTGTGCCCACGCGGCCGGCCAGTCCGATGTGCCGTAGGCGGCGGTCATCACCTCGTCGACTGAGTCGAGCAGGCCCTCCGACAACAGGTCGAAGGCCTTGCCCACGCGGTCACGGTTGTTCATCGCCATCGAACTCAGTCCCCATCCTCATCGAAGTCGAACGTCTGCTGAACGCCACGCGGAGAACCGGCACGTTTACGCGCCTGCTCATTTACGTCGCCCCACGCACTCACCAATCCGTTGAAGAGGATGGCGTCCTTCGCATCGGTCTTCTTCTCCGCCTCGTGGTACAGCAGGAAGCCCAGCTCCTTGACCGCATCGAGATTGACCCGCGTTTGAACGGACGGCAGCATCTCAGCGACGGCATCTGCTCCCGACTTGGCCATCACAGCCGCAAGGCGGACGGTGGCCTCCCACACGCTCACTCGCTCGTCGGTGGCCACGTCCCAAGCGTTTTCAAGAGCTGTCGGGGCCAGGAGCCGCGACTTGCCGCCCTTCGCCTCGAAAATGCCGCCGCGCTCCAACGCACCGATTGACGTGTCGGACGAGCGGGCAAGCTGGTCGGCGATGCCGGAGCTCTCCTGCCCCCACCCATACTGGCGATACCACTTGACTGCAAACCGGGTGTCGGGATCGAAGTCCGATGTTTGATCTTCAAGAACGTCATCGAGCGCGGAGTTAATCAGAAGTAGGGCCTCTCGAACACTCATGTCTGATCCGTCTGCCTCACGCACTCTCGAGTAGCGAGAGAATGCCGCGATCCCAGGGCCAATCGCAGCTTGGGCCAGATCAACGGGCGCAATGTTCCCCATCATCAACGCCCTGAGCGCGCCCGGCAGTTCGGCTTTGAGCGCTGCTGCAAAGGAGCGTCTTGTTGCCGCAGGCGCTTCTTCCGGCCGTGGGCGACAAGCGAGCACGATCGAAGATGCGAGGGCATTGCTACCGATGTCGCGGGTTCGACCGGCTCGTTCGCTTCGCATTGGCCATGTCGCGGTCACTTCCCATCCAGATCCGATGATGGCTTGAAGGATCGTGTACCAGCCGCCTTTCGATGCGGTCGAAGTAGTCGACTCCTGCTGCTTGTACGCGTAGTAGACCGTGATTGGTAGCTCGAGGGATGCGTCCGATCGCATCGTCGAGAAGACTCGCTCGAACCCTGCAGTAAAGAACTGCTCGGCCTGTGCCTTCCCTCCCCGGCGGTGCGGATTGGCTACCAGCTCATCCTGTTTCGGCGTCTGCACGGTCTCGAGTTCCGGTAGACCCAGGTCCCGCAGTGCGCGCCGTAGCCAGACGTAGAAGAAGTCCGACAGGTCCGCGTATCCGACATAGTCGAAATACGGGGGGTCGGTCGAAACAACCGTGCCCCGATACGAGATCGAAGCCGCATCTCCCGGTGAGACCTTCGCAGGCTCCGCGTGCGGCAACTGTTCGATCGCGTCGGCGATCGTGTCGAGCGCAACACCGATATCGCCCGACGCCCCCGCAAACGGGTAGACCTCCACAAAGTCCCACGCAATCTGGATTGCCTGCTTTGAGAAGAGGTTCCGAGTCTGATCACGACTATTGGACCACGTGGCGAGCGAGTTACCGAGATCAGCAGTGCGGCTGACGCCCAAGGCGAGGTATACCGCGACTGCGTCAGCGTACGCTCGTGCGCCATTCCCGCCTTCGCTCAGGGGATCGCCTTCGGCAAGCCCCTGAGCGAGGGCATCTGACAGTACGTGCTCTCTTATCTCTGCAACCAGATCGGTTAGCACGACCATGGTTTGGAGCTGTCGGGGCAGGAAGAGGTCGGTCCACTCTCGCATGCCGTACGCGCGAATGTTGATGCCTAGGCCCTTGTCGGGAGTCTCTCCAGGAGGCCCTTCTCCCGTAGTGTGCGCGGAGGAGGAATCTACGTGGTTGCCGTCGACTGCGATGTACTCGCGGCCGCGACCGCTTTTTGACTTCACGACCGCCGCGAGAAGCTGATACCCCATCCGCCCGGCGCGGGCTTCGGCGCGTATGTAGTCCAAGCTAATGGGTGTGCCGTCGGCGATGGATACGGCTCCCGAGCGCCCAACGGTTCCGTCCTGCTGCTTCGTCGGCCCGAGCCGATCCCGCCGGAGCGCGTACGTGATGCGGCCCGGTTCAACATGAGGCTCAACCCAGACAGGTTTGGCCGGCTTAGTCGACAACCACCATGAGTTCACGAGCGGAACTTCAACTGGATTCGCAGGATTCGGGCTCCGCACAGTCCGTGCCCACTTCCACGCAATCAGCTCTGCGAGAGTTCCGTCCTCGTGGTAGACGGACGGATAAAGCCCGTCGAGCAACTCCCGGGCGGACGATCTGAGATCGGCGCCATACTTCCGAACGTCCTCAGCGAGTCCACGCATGCCGTCCCAGTCAGTCAGACTCGTTCCCGCGGACGGATGGATCGGACGCTGATTGAGGAACATCTGAGGAAGCTGAAGCAGCGCCCGCTCGATGAGAACCGCGACCGGGTTAAGGTCGCTCGAAGCAGTGGGGACGCCTAGACGTTGTGCCTCAAGGGGGATTGAGCCGCCGCCAGCGAATGGATCAAGAAGCATCGGCAGGCCATCGGGATTAGAGCGCAGAATCTCACCGCGTGCCTCGTTCCACAAGCGTTCGTCGGCTCGGTTCTCCCACTTGACGAGGCGCGAGATGATCTCGTGAAGACGGGCACGCTCAGCATCCTGTTCTTCCATGGTCGGAAAGAGATCAGGTCGAGACGCTGGATCGTCCACGAGCTGGGCAAAAAGCACGGCACGAGCCGTCGCGAGCGGCTTTCGCGACCACCAGATGTGCAGTGGGAACGGGTGCCCGGACCGAATCGACTTCTCTCGTACGGACTCTGCATTAATGACTTCGAGCGGGAGCGATACTTCGATTAGCTTCTTCTTGGGCGTCGCGTTCACTGGTGCATCCCTCGTGGTCTGGGTGGTCGTCTCGATCGGATTGGTCATCGCGGTGGACCGCCGCGGTCCCAGTAGTCGCGCCACTCCTCGTTGTATGAGCGGGTGGTCGCCGAAGGCTCGATGTGGGTGAACGCGTCGAGCACGTAGCGAAGTCGGTCTCGCTTCTCGCCATCGGGAGATACGAGCACGAGTGCGAGTCGGTGGCGGTCGCCTTGAGTCTGGGCAAAGGTGACTTCGTTGGTCGTGATGGTGAAGGTGTCGGATCCTTCGATCCGCCCCTTCACTTCGATGTAGTGGATGCGTCCCTCGTCGTCATACGACTGGATGTCGTAGCCGGGGTTGTTCCGGGGCATCTCATGAGGCGTGCGGCCGAGCGCGCGCTCAGCGGCGAGAACAGCCTCGACCGCACGTCGCTCGACGATCTCGGTATCGCGCGCGAAGGTCTGGGGGGCGACATCCTCACCAACTGGAGCGAGACGCTGACTCGGCATAACGATCGCTGATCCGCGGATGACCGCGGGCAACGCGACGAGTTGCGTGCTTTCGTCGAGCGCGCGGAGCCGCTTCTCGAGTCGTTCGTCGAGCTGTCGCGCTCGTTGGAGCGCGGTTTCTGCGCGGATGCGGCTGATGGTGCCGGCGCGTTCGAGGGCTTCGAGGCGGTTGTGCTCGCGATCCCAGTGGTTGATCTCGGCGAGCAGTCGCTCTTTGACCTGCACGCGGGTGCGGTCGACGTCTACGGCGATCCGTGCGCTGAGCTCCTCCATGCGGGGCGCGAGTCCGTCGCGGTATGCCCACGCGCGGATGGATCGTTCGTGGTCGCTCTTCGCCCATTCGGCGTCAAGGACCGCCACGATTGCATCGGCCTCGTCGGGGTCTGGTGCGTCGTAGTCGAGGTACGGGGGCGCAGCTGCCAGCGTCACGTCGCCTGCGGTGTCGAGGACGGGGTAGTCGAAGTGGTGCGAGACGGTATCGGGGTCGGGGGTGGCGTTCTGGATGCGCTGCTCGACCGCGTATAGCAGCGCGGTGCGGTCGGACTGCTGTTCACGACGGTCGACGAACACTGTGCCCCGCTTGAGGACCGGGCCGAGGTCCTCAATGGTTAGCTCGATGACGGCCTGCAGCAACGGGTGGCCGGGTGCGAGCAGAGCTGCCTGAGTCTGACCTTCGGGTCGAACATGCGTGGTCTCGAACGTGACCCGTTCATATCGCTCCGGCACGGGCGCCCACCTGTTGAGCCTGCGGGCTGTGTCGATGACACGCTGGGGCACGCGAGTGATCTCGTAGCGCCCCTTCTCGCGGCGCCGGATGCGGCCGCCGAGGCGTTCGAAGGCGGGAATGAAGAAGGCCGCGATGTAGCCGGGCTGCAGTCGCCGTTCGCGGGCTTTCTCCATGCGCCCACGAATCTCTTCGAGGTTGAGCGAGGAGTACATTTCGGGGTGCAACGCGCGCTCGGCCACCATCGTGTCGAGACCGTGAGCGACGCTCGCGTCGATGACGCGGTCCAGCTCAGCCTTGCGCTCAGGCTGGTCACCGTAGCGGATCGCCTCGATCAGCAACTCGCGGAGAGACTTCTCCTGGAAGGCATCCGCGTCGCCAAGAACGTTGAAGAGGTTGCCGCTGTATGCGATCGACATCTGATCAATCTTCGACAGTAGGCGTGTGAAGACATCTCCTTCACGGGTGTCTTTGGCGACCATGTTCCACAGATGACAGACCTCGCGCTGGCCGATTCGGTGGATGCGCCCGAAGCGTTGCTCGATGCGGTTCGGGTTCCACGGAAGGTCGTAGTTGACCATGAGATGCGCGCGTTGCAGGTTGAGGCCTTCGCCCGCGGCATCCGTCGCCAACAGTACGACGGTGTTGCGATCGTAGGTGAACTGCTCGCGCGCCGCTTTGCGGTCTTCACGGCGGGTGCCGCCGTGAATGGTAATGACGGACTCGGGGCGTCCCAGCTGTGTCGTGATCCTCTGCCGCAGGTAGTCCAGTGTGTCCTTGTGTTCGGTGAAGATGATGATCTTGCGCGGCTCGCCGGAGTCGTCGTGGACGAGGAGCTGGTCGTCGAGGATCGCGCGCAGCTGCACCCACTTCTTGTCGTCGTCGAGCAGTCGAACTCGACGGGCGACACGGATGAGGTCTTCGAGGATCGCGATCTCCGCGCGGAGCTCTCCGATCGACTCCGCGGCGGTGGCGAGGTCCACGACTTCGTCGACGCGCGCTTCGAACTGTGCGCGCTCCTCCTCGGCGACCTCCTCGTCGAGGTCGTCGAACATGTCGGGATCGAAGCTCGGAATCGTGTTGGACGCGTCCTCGAAGTCGAGAGTCACGCGGCCCGTCGACCACTCGTCAATGGTCGCGGTCATCGAGGTGCTGGACCGTGCCTCGTCGGTCGCGCGCTGCCATTCGCGCAGACGCGTCTCAAGTCTCACCTGGCGTCGCTCAAGCGATCGGAGGATCGCTTCGGGGCTCGAGGCGAGGCGTCGCTGCAGAACGGTGAGTGCGAACCCCACGTTGTTGCCGCGCTTCTTGTCGCCCGCCTGCGCGAGGCGTTCCGCGCGGCCCATCTCGGTGCGGACGTAGCCGGTGACGAGTTCGTACAGTTCGCGTTCTGCGTCGCTGAGCTCGTACTCGACCGTGTAGGCGCGGCGTTCCGGGAACAGTGGTTTACCCTCGAAGGTGAGGAGCTCCTCCTTCACCATTCGGCGCATCAGTCCACGCGTGTCGGTCCGATGAACGCCGGCGCGGAACTGTCCCTCGAACCGATCCCGGTCCAGCAGCGACATGAACAGCTGGAAGTCCTCTTCCTTCCCGGCGTGCGGTGTCGCGGTCATCAGGAGGAAGTTGTGGGCGGTCTCAGCGAGCAGTCGGCCGAGCCGGAACCGCTTCGTCTCGTCGACTTGACCCGCCCAGGAGGAGTAATGCGCCGACATGCGGTGCGCCTCGTCTACAACGACCGCGTCCCACGTCACGTCGGAGAGCTGCTCGATCAGGTCGTCGCTGCGTGAGAGCTGATCCATCCGTGCGATGAGGAACGGGTGCTCCGCGAAAACGTTCCGGCCCTGCGCGTCGTCGACCATCTGGCGGTTGAAGATCTCGAACGAGAGATCGAACTTCTGCGACAGCTCTTCACGCCACTGCTCCACCAGGCCGCCGGGAGCGACGATCAACGCACGCTCGCAATCGGCACGGAGGATGAGCTCCTTCAGATAGAGCCCGGCCATGATCGTCTTGCCGGCGCCGGGGTCGTCGGCGAGCAGGAACCGCAGCGGAATCCGTGGGAGGAGCTCTTCGTAGACCGCGCGGATCTGGTGTGGCAGTGGGTCGACGTCCGAACTATTCACCGCCGCCATCGGGTCGTAGAGCGCGGCGTACTTGATGCGCAGCGCCTCGGCCGCAAGCCGGAACTCGTCAGGGTCGCCGTCGAACGCGGGTGCGTTACCCAACTCCGTGACTAGTTCGAGCTTGCCGGCATCCGCGTCGGTGATCATTCGTTCGCCGGTGCGGCCGGAGTCGTCGCGGAAGAAGATCTCGACGAGCGCGTCGTCCAGCGGTGTCACGCCGACGAGTGTCACCGGCTGCCCGGGCAGGACACCGCGCAGGCGTTGCCCGGCGCGCAGCGATGCGAGCGTCACCGCAGGTGCGTCCACGTGGTTCCTCCCCTGGAAAATGGCAAGTCGATCAGGATACGTCGGGCCGCCGACATTGCGGCCGATTGGGTCAATCGGCGGCGGCATCCCCTCGCCGTACCCAGTCGTCAACCTCGCTCGCCTGGAACTTCCAGAGGCGGCCCACCTTGTGCGCGGGCATCCCCTTGTCAGCGATCCATGCGTAGATCGTGTCCTTGGTCACGCCCAAATACTCGGCGATGTCGTCAGCAGACAGCCATGGCTCGGACACTCGCGCCTCCATGCGGATTGAGCCGGATTTTTCCGGGTATGGCCGATCCTATCTGGACGCCTTCTGCCGACGTGAGTTCACCTGGGCCACTTGACGTACTCAACCGTCTGTCCATGCTCCTGTGCGATGGAAACGAAATCACCAGGATTTGCCGCGCGGATGGTGAGCGGCTCGTCGGGCGACTCGTGCCGAAAGAGCTGTCCCAGCTCAAGTTGGACGTCGAGGATTCCGAGTGCACCAGGAGTAGGGTCGTTGCCGATAAGGACCAACCATTCCGGACCACCGATGACGAGCCCGCGATCCGGGACGAAGCGGAAGCCGTGTTCGGTCGTGCCGACGCGGAGCGTGATCCCGCCGACCGTCGAGACGGGACGGAAAGTGGTCAACGCCTGCATCGACGCCATTACTCGGAAGGGGACGTCGTCGGCGGCCGAGGTGTTCGCCCACTCGTTCGTGAAACGCCTATTGAACTCGTTGTGCGCTGCGGGATCTCCGTCCCAGGCCATCTGATGCGGGGTGCGCTCATAGGCTGTGCCGCCTCTGACTTCCCAGAGACGAGCAGGCTTGAGTGCGGCGACAACGAATCCTGCGACCGGATCCTCCTTCAGCTGCTCGAGGATGACGTCGACAGGCTCATTCCTCAGAGCGATGAGATCCCGAAGGCGGCCATGCGGGTCGGAGCCCGAGACGCCCGCGGCGAGGTCCGAGCGGAGGATGGCGAGCTTCGCGAGGCTGGAGTCCTGCGAGGGGCGATGCGCGTCATCGTCCCATGTGACGAGGGTGTCGGAGGCCATAGTGATTCGGCTCTCGTCGTGGATAGCGGCAACCACCAGCGTCATGTTCGTCATGGTAGCCGTCGGCCGATCCCCGGATTCAAGCGAAGCCGAGCAGTCGGTCTTAGCTCGATCGCTCGGGCGGAGGAAGTGCGTTCAACAGCTCTTCGAGGTGCATGTGGAGCACGTCGTAGGCCTGCATGTAGAACATGTGGTCCATGGCAGGCCACGGTGTGTCGTCGAGGTCGGCGAGGACCCCTCGAGCCTCGCGGATCGCTGTCTGCAGCCGGGTCTCGATTCCGGGCAGGCTCTGGATCCAGTCGTCGATCACGCGGAACGGGACTGGTGCGAAGCCGTGGGCATCGACGCCGACGTGGAACTGGTGACCGTTCGGGCCATGATCGCGGGCGTGCGTGTGCCCGTGGAGAAGTGGGATGCCGTCGTCCCAGCGTGGGCGATGCGACGTGTGTCGATCCTGTTCCTGGCTGTCGCCGGCGTAGGGGTAGTGCGAGGCGATGATCCGGTACCCGCGGCGGGTGCCCTCGATGACCTCCGGAAGGATCTCCCAGCCCGCCGCTTCGTACTTGGGCAGGAGTCGCTCGATCGCCCGTTTCGACTGTGTCGCGGGCGAGACACGATCGTGGTTCCCGGGTACGAGCAGCCTGCGCCCGTTGAGCCGAGCGGTGAGCCCGATCGATTCCTCGATCGGGCCGAGCGCCACATCGCCCAGATGAAGCACCACGCTGCCGGGCGGAACCACGTCGTTCCATCGGCGGACGAGATCCTCATTCATCTCCTCGACCGTGGCGAACGGTCGACCGGCGAGTTCGCTGATGCGGGCGTGGCTGAAGTGCGTGTCGGAGGTGACGAAGTCGACTTGATCGAAGTCAAAAGTCGGATAGTCAAGCACCGCGAACCTCGTCGTCGCCGTCCATGTCGAAGGCGCGCAGCAGGAGCCGTTCGACGTCGCTCACCGGCTCAGGAGGAAGATCCTTCATCTCGTCGCGGAGCCGGTCCAGCGCCTGTTCGAGGAGCGGGCGGTCTTGGTCGCGCCATGCGCGGATCCCAGAGTCGCGCAGGAGGCCGGACTCTGCGCTCCCCTCGTAGCCGAGCAGCAGCTCGGTGTCGATAACCGACGCCATGACACGGGCATCGACGTTGGGCGACGAGCGCAGGCTCGACAGGTGGGTGACGGCATCCGAGCCAGTCACGTCGATGCGGTAGCGCTGGATGTCGCCGTACTCGGTCGCCTCGGTCTCGATATGGGAGACCGTGATGGTGCGACCGCCGATGATGATCTCTCGCACGCGTCCTCCTCGATCCGAACTGGCCAATCTACTCGGACGCGGTTCGGTTCGCCTCGGACATCACGTCGACGCGTCCTGGCCGGACGATGTCGTCGAATCCCGGGACGAACGCGATCGTTCCGAGCCGGGTCCAGTAGCTGATGAGCCATCGCTGAAGCAGGTCGCGCTGTTCGTGGCGTTCGAAGAGTGTTCGTCCGGGATCCTCGATCGCGGCATCCCAATCATCGATCTCGAAGACCGCCTCGATGAGTTCGGCGCACGTCGGTCCGTTGCCAAGTTCGTCCCACCAGGCCAGCGTCAGCATGCCGGCGCGATTGGCGGTCGAAGTGCCGCCGGGCTCATCGATCGTCCCAAGGAGAGCGCCGAGGTACGGGTCCTCAGCCGCGGTCGCGAATGCCTCGTAGTGGTCCTCGGCAACGCCCATAGAGGAAGGATGCCATACCGATTAGGCATCCGAAGGCCTTCGTGAGTGTCTACTAGCGACGCGCCGTGGTTGCTTCCCACTGGATGGTGAACGTTCCGGCTGCGCGTGCGTCTGCCTCTGCTTCAAGCCGTAGTGCGTAGTCCCATGTCGGATGCACTGCGCGCTGATAGATCCTGATCCGCTCGGGGGTGACCTCATCCGTTCGCCGGACAAGCCCCAACTGCTTGAGGCGCTTCAGCAGGGCGTGGATCGTGCTGGTCGACAGCCCCGTGGCTGTTGCGACGGAGGGCGTGGAGAACTTTCCGTCAGGGGACCGTGCGATCTCGGCCATGAGCGCGAGCATGTGGTTGCTTCCAAAGGCAAGCTTCGAAAGCTCCTCGCTCTGTTCGCTCGGCACGGTCTCCACCGCCTCATTTTCGCATGAGGCGCTCAGCGCAGCAGGAGCATCGCGGGGCGTGGTCCGACGGCGTGGCGCGTGTTGTGTATCTGACCTCCCCAGCGTAAATGTCACATTCACTACTCGCAGCCATCGGCATGCGAGAGGGCGCCAACACGAAGAGCTCGACCCGCGTGTCGAACCTCAAGAACAGAAGAGACCTCCGTACGTTAACGAATCAAGAGTTATGACTCATTGTTCGCGACTCATAGGAGTTGACGTGCCAACATCGCCACCGCAGTACACGCTGCGACTCGACGGGAATGACCTCGCGCGCGGCGAGCTCGCGAATCTCGAGGCTCGACACGTCTTCGAGGCCGAGCCTCGGCGGACGTTCCGCTGGCATCGGGGACAGCGGCACTACCCAGGGCGCTACTGGTGCGCCACCACGGAAGGCTTCGTCGGGTACGAGAGTCGCCTCGAGCTCGCGGCGCTTCTCCTCGAGGACTTCGACCATCGGGCGGTTCGGATCGCATCGCAGCCGTTCGAGTTGATCGCCGATCGAGACGGTGTTGAGCGAAGCTACGTGCCCGACTACATGATCGAGCACGATGACCATCGCTTCACGGTGATCGAGGTCAAGCCGAAGCGCCGGCTGGAAGACCCGGAGATCGCGGGTGCTCTCCGGTGGGCGGGCGACATCATCCAATCCCGCGGATGGGGATATCGGATCGTCACCGAGCCCGACCCAGCGCTGCTCTCCAACGTCCGGTTCCTTGCGGGGTATCGACGCCTCTGGCAGTTTCCCCGGCGCGACGTCGAGGTGGTCGAGGCGGCGATGAGCGAGGCACCCACACTTGGCACGGCCATGCGGAGCGCCGGGGCCGCCTTGGATGACATCCCTTATGCGCGAGCGGTCGTGCTCCACCTGCTCTGGCGCCGCTCGATTCTCTGCGACGTAACATCCGCCCTTGCCAACCACACCGCATTGGAGACGCCATGAGCCACACCTTCGACATCCGCATCGGAAGCACCGTCTCGTTCGACGGCAGTCTCTGCACTGTCATCGAGATCGCCGGCGACGCCCTTGTCCTCGTCGACGGCGCGAAGAAGACCCGACGCGTGCGACTCGTCGAGCTTCTGCGCGACGCCACGGATTCCTTCGGCCTGCCGTCGGAGCAGGCCGCACTCACACCGCTCGCTCTGATCTGGGCGGACGCGACGGAGGAGCAACGCGACGAGGCGCGACGAAAGGCGGCGCACGTCCGAGAGATGCGCACCGGATTCGCGTCGGGGATGCCGACTCTTTCTCAACCGCACGAGCCGCGACCGGAGTACAACCCGAAGCTCACGACCATCCACGAGCGGCGTCGCGCCAAGGCCGCAGAGCTTGGCGTCAGCCCGAAGACGCTGAAGCGGTGGGACGATCGGTTCGATGAGGGCGAAGATCTCGCGCTGCTCGACTTCCGGAAGACTTCGTGGACGCCGGCGCTCTCCGGGCTCGATCCGCGCTGGGTCGACATGTGCCGACGCGTTGTTGAGGAGAACGTCCGCGGCGCCAAACGCAGCGTCACGACCACACTCGCGATCGTCTTGGCGAGGGTCAAGCGCGAGTACCCCGATGTCGACGTGCGGATTCCCTCCGAGTCCACCGCGCGCGCCGCCGTCGCAGAGCTCACGCGTGGCAAGGGCACGTTCGGCGCAAGCATGCGCGCGCAACGATCCATCGAGACACGGCCGCCCGTACCGTATGGACGTCTGGTCGCGACGAGACCTGGCGAGTACGTCGTCCTCGACACCACGCCGCTCAACGTCTTCGGTGTTGCGCCAGTCACGGGCAAATGGATGCGCGCGGAGTTGACCGTTGCGCTCGACCTCTACGACCGGTCTATCCTCGGACTCCGCCTCGCACCGGTCTCGACCAAGGCGGTAGACGTCGCGGGAGTGCTGATGGAGGCGCTCTCACCTCGCGAGATGCCGGCCGAGTGGGGCGACCGAGCCACCTGGCCCTTCCATGGCGTGCCGGAGAACATCGTCATCGACGTCGAGAACCTCAAGGCGCTGCGGTTCCGCCGCCCCGGCATCCTTCCCGACACGATCATCATCGATCACGGCAAGCCATTCATGTCGATCCACGTCGCGAGCGTGTGCCAGCGACTCGGGATCTCCATCCAGCCCGCCCACGTTTACACCGGTACCGACAAGGCGTGGGTCGAACGCTGGTTCCGCACTATCGACGAGATGCTTCAGGAACTGCCGGGCTACAAGGGCAAAGACATCGCGTCCCGTGGTGAGGCACCCGAGAGTGAGGCTGTCTACACCATTCCGCAACTAGAGCAGATCATCCGTGAATGGATCGCGACGGTCTACCACCTCCGCCCACACGGTGGACTCGTCGACTCGCAGCTCCCGGCAGCGAAGATGAGTCCGGCGCAGAAGTTCGAGCAGGGGATCGCGGTGGCCGGCCGCATCCGAATCCCGTCAAACCCCAACCTGCTCCTCGAGATGCTCCCCGTCGTGAAGCGCAAGTTCAATCACTACGGCGTTGAGATCGGCACCCTCCGCTACAACGGCGACATCGTCGGAAAGTACTACGACCGATCGCGGGCGATGGCGAAAAGCAAGCAGAAGTGGCAGTTCTCGGTGAACCCCGACGACTTCTCGCAGATCTACTTCAACGACCCTGACGACAACTCCTGGCACGTGCTGCGCTGGGAGCACGCACCGAAGGTGCCGGTACCGTTCAGCTTCGATGCACTCGAGTACGCCAAGGGCATCGCTCTCGACCGGCGCAACGGCGTCGATGTGTCCGAGGCGCTTGGAGAGCTCCTGGAGCGCTGGGGTGCCGGCCGTGCGAGCACCCCGGCCGAGAAGCGCATCAGCGCACGACTTGCCGCCCAACTCGCTGAGACCGCGGACGGCCCGGACAGCCCGTTCTTCCCGCACATTGCCAAGCAGATCGCGCAGCAGATGGCCGGGCCGGACCTGAGCGAGGAGCTGGGCATGGTCTCGCTCTCACCGGCACCGGCGAGCGAGAACGACGATCCTCTCGCGCTCACCGCCGACGAGCTCATTGAAGAGGACCTCGACGACATCGACCTCCTGGAGGACCTGTGATCCTTCCGCTCGAGCGCGACGAGCTCCTCTCTCGCTGGGAGGGGTGGCGGGACTTTGCCGAAGCGCCAGCCCTTGAGCAGCCCGAGCGGCTGTCGGCGCAACAGATCGAGGAGCTCAGCGAGGACGCGCGTGTCGCCTACGACTACCACCGCGAGCAATACCACGCGAACTTCCTTGTGAAGACTCCGCAGGTCGTGAGGCTCAACGGACGACTCTGGGACCTGCTCGATGCGAACCAACAGGGCCCGTCACGGGTGAAGGGCGCCGCCGTCATCGACTCGCCGCCTGGACTCGGCAAGACCACCGCAGTCGACGCGTTCGGGCGGGCGTTCCACCAACGGCAAATCCTCCGGCACGGGCGTGACTTTGATGACGGACAGACGCTCCACATTCCCGTCTGCAGAGTGGCGTTTTCCGGGAACACGACGACGCGCGCGTTGAACGAGTCCATCCTGAACTTCTACAACCACCCTTCCGCCGACGCGTCGAGAAGCCGGTATCTGCGCAACCGAAACCTGGCTGCGCTGGCAGCCGAGTCGGTGCGCCGTCACGGCACGCGGTTGATCATCGTCGACGACGTTCACTTCCTGAAGATCCACACCGATGAGGGAGTCGCGCTGGCCAACGAGCTGAAGTGGCTCGCCAACGAGTACCCGGCAACCTTCCTTTTCACCGGCGTCAACATGGCCAGCACTGGGCTACTGAGCGAAAGCAAGACCGACAAGCAGCTCGCGATGTCGCAGATCGCGCGGCGTTGGACACGCCTGACCCTCCCGCCATTCGCACACCCGGTCGGTGAGCACCGAAAGACCTGGATGACTCTGCTGGGCGCGATTGACTCGCGCCTCGTGCTGGCCAACGCGCGACCGCACATGCTCCGCGAGCAAGCGGACTATCTCTACGAACGCTCAACCGGAATGATCGGCTCGCTCTTCAAGCTGATCACCCTCGGTGCCGTGCACGCCATGCGTGACGGCGCTGAGGAACTGACACGTGCGGTGCTGGACGAGATCGACATCGACGTGGCGGCGGAGGACGCGCGGGAGGCCGTTGCAATGGAGCTCGAGGAGAAGAAGCTCGCCGCCAAACGGCGCAAGCCTCGGTCCGTCGCATGAGCCTCCGACGTCTGCTCCACGTCGCGATGCCCCTGCCGGATGAACCTTTCGACTCGTGGGTGGAGTTCATGGCCCACAGTTATGGGGCGACTGTCGGCGAGATGGCTCGAGCGCTCGGACTGATCGGGAGCGACGAGGTTTCCGCCGCTGGATCCCAATCCTCACGGGCGTGGTCCACCGAGCTCGAGTCCCAGCAGCTCCGCAACCTCGAGCTGACGACCGGCCGGGCGGGCGACGAGTTCCGAGCCATGACCCGCACCACATTCGCTGCGAACGCCATACGCCTCACACCTCAGGGACGCATCAGCGCTTCCTGCCCGGCCACGGGAGTAGCCGCCCGCTACTGCCCCGAGTGTCTCGCCGACTCGGGCGGCCGCTGGCGCCTGTCCTGGCAGTTCCCGTTCGGGTTCGCCTGCCCACGCCACAAGCGTCTCCTCGTTGACACGTGCCCGCGATGCGGCCAACCGCCCCGGCTCCTCGCGCATCCCCTCACGCTCGTTCCGGAACCCGGGCACTGTCACAACAGACCGCCGACCGAATCGCCGGCGTTCGGCGCGCGCTGCGGCGCCGACCTCACCTCGAGCGAAGAGTTCGTGGCGGCGGACTCCGAGACTCGCGAAGCGCAACGTGCGATCTTGAGGGTCATCGCCACCGGCGTCGGCGAGTTCGGCATCTACGCCGATGGTCGACCCAGCACCGTCCAGGTGCTGTCCGACATGCTGCTGCTGTCACGCGCGGCACGACAAGCGCTGGTCGACGGAGAGCGCCTCGAGTGGATGCCTGTGGGTCAGGTTGAGGTGAGCGCGATCGCGTCTCACAAGCGCACAGGGAAGGTAGATCTGCGGCCCAGCGCCGCGCGAGAAGTCGCTCTCGGCAACACGATCGCCTTCGCGGCGCTGCAATCGGGCGACCGGGTCACTGACCTGCTGCGCGGACGAGTCAGCGTCCACACCGCGCTCGACCACTACTCCCCGCCACTGCGCGACCACGTGAGCCGTGCGCTCAGGCGAACGAGGCGTCCCACTGCGACCCTTCAGGCAGCAACGGTGTCGCTGGCGGATCCGGCCGCACGAGCCGCCAAGCTCCCCGCCGTCCTGTGGCCCGGATGGACGTCGCGCCTTGCACCGCGACGTCTGGATGCCGAGATCGCCGGTGGTGCGCTGGCGGCAGCCGTGGTCTTCGTCGGCACCCGCCTCACTCACGGCTCGGCCATCAAGCTCCTCGATCCCGAAGCTCAGGGCCGCCAAGTCAGCCACGTCATGCGATCTCTCGGCCGCAACGCGCCCGAGGCCGACACCATCCGCGCGATCGCTCGGCTTGTCGCGTTCCTCGATGAGACCTCGACGCCGATTGACTTCGCACGCCGGCGGGCCATCGGGTACTCCGGCATCCTGGCCCGCGACGAGTGGCACGACATCTGCCGGGCGGCAAACGTCCTACCCGGCGGGGATCGGCGGTGGCAGACCGCTCGCGCGCACCTCTACGCCCAGCTCAGCGGCAATCGCGTGGCGCGGGCACCATTTGCTCAAGAGGCTGGCTTCCCCTCGTTCGCCGAAGTTCGCTCGTTCCGCGACGGATTGCCGGAGGTTGTGTCCCGCGCGCTCAACGACTCGGCGACTGCATTCCTGAAGGCACGGCACATCGACGAGCCCGCGGAATGGATACCGGATCTGGAGCTTGCCGGCGTGGTCGCGGATGTGCACGTGTCAGGTGGGAGCGAATGGCCGCAAGCTCGTCCGGCCCGCGCCGTGGTGAAGCCGACCCGCGCGGTCGCGGCGTACGCCGCAGGTCGGTCGGTGCGAGAGATCGCCGTCGAACACGGTGTCGCTCGTCAGACCGTCAGCCGCGTGCTCGAGGATGCCGGCGTCGAGACTCGCATCGGTCGACGGAGAGCTGACATCGATGTGGAGTGGTTGCGGCGCCGCTACATCGACGAGCGCCGCACCATCCCCGAGATCGCTACCGAAGTCGGCGTGACGATGACCACGATCCACCGCCACCTCGAGGCCGCCGGGATCCCGCGCCGAGCCCGCGGCAGCGCCAGCCGAGCAACCGCGATCCGGGTCGACCCACGCGCCGGCGACTCGCCGCTACTGCGCCGGATCCTCGTCGGACAGGACGCCACACAGCGCGCCGAACGATTCCTCATCGTCGCCCGCCACGACACGATGACGGCCGCCGCGGCCGAGCTCGGAGTGACGCTCAGCATCCTCGCGAACCAGATGAGGCGCATCGGAGTCGATGCCGGTGGCCCGCTAATCCAGCGTGCGTTCCGAGGTCAGTCTCTCGCCCTCACCAAGCTCGGCATTGAAGTGCGTCTCGAGTTGTCGCGCGCCTTCGGTATCAGCGGAGTCGAAGATCCGGCGCGTCCGGCGGAAGGATCTCAGTGAGCTCGACGCCGAGCGCCTGCGACATCGCGAGCAGCGTGCGAATCGTCGGGTTCGCCGGCGTGCCCGGCTTCGACTCGCCCTTCTCGTATTTCTGATACGTGTAGCGCGTCAAGCCCGAACGGTAGGCGACATCCTCCTGGCTGAGCCCGCGCTCGTGGCGGAGCCGGTGAAGGTTCGTGGCGAGCTGGCCCGCGTATTCACTCCAGGCCGCATCCTCGGGTCTGGTCCGCTTCGCCACCGATCCAGCGTTCCCGCGAACGGGCGTCGGTATGGCCTAATCGGTATGGCAATCCGACTCGGAATTGCTCAAGCGGGCGACTAACTCGGCTCGGTGCTGGGATCAGTCGCCGGCGGTTCGTCAGTGAGCAGGTCACGTAGAAGCCTCAGGCTGGCGAGGACCTCGTCGAAAGTGATGATGCTCACGGCGCGAGAGTTGCCCCGGAACAGCTCAAGGGACTTCGTTTTGTCCGGCTGATCGGCCGGTGGCAGCCTTCCGGCGATCACGAAGCAACCGATCGAGTACGCCTCGAGGTCGTACTGGCGCGAGTCGCTCTTGACGTTAGCGAAGTGCAACTTGAGTTGGTGAGCCTGATCCAGAACCTGAGTCACGGCTTGCGAGAGTTCGGCTGTGATGCCGTAGACGCCGTCACGGTAGGCGGTCGATTTCACAATCTTGGTAGTCGGGGTCTTGATCTCGACGAGCGCCACATTGGCGGTGAGCGGATTCTTGACCAGGTAGTCGGCGATCTTGTTGCCGGAGCCGTCGAGCTTCGTTCCGCCAACGGACGCCTTTGACACGACGCTAACCACAGGTGAACCGAACACCTGCTGGAGCGCGAACGCATTTGACTCGAAGAACTGCTGCCAGTGCTCCTCACCGTGCTTCTTCTCGAGGTCGCCTTCAAATCGTTCGATGAGTCGGTCCAGGTTCACCAGCTCTAGGTCGCGCTGAAGGGCGACCACGGTATCCGGTGCGACCTCCGCAGCTACCCGAGCCTGCGCCTGCATCGCTGACAGAAGCTCGACCTGGTCATCTTCGGTCAGCGCTTCTTCTCCGTTCGCTGCTCGAGTTAGCAGTTTCGTCATGGTGAGCCGACCGAGCTTCGGCCGGGACTGCTCGAGTCCGAGGGCGTCCGCGAGGTGGTTGTTGACGAAGGAATCTTTCACGCGACTCGCCGCGACGTTGCCTCTACCGTTGATCCGGACGATCTCCGACCACAGCTCGTCCCACGCGACCTGTCCCATTCTGAAAACTTGGCCGTCAACCTTCATGCCCGACCCGGGGACGATCCTCAGCTCCGAGCAGCTGCCGTGATCTTCGAGCAGTCGCACGACACGATTGTTGTCCTTTAGGAGCCCCAATCCGTACTGTGGATCCTTCACGAACCCCGCGGGGAGCGACTCCAAGAACTCCTCCACGCCGAATGTATCGGGCCCAAACGGAAGAGGCTCTCCTTCTTCCTCCCACGGGTTGTCGATCACCCCCGCCGACCAATGTTCGAAAGTGATGCGCACAAGCTTCGAGTATTTGGGTTGGAAGTAGCGTTCACTACCCGCGAGCGTGTTCAGCGGTGCCGTAATGACCAAGCCGTCCTCGACCGATCGCTCCAGCAGAACATGCTGTGCCGTGGTCTCAACGTACTTCGTCGATGAGAGCCGGGTCCTTCGTAGTGGAGACGCAACATACTGGAACTGCCCAGCGGGACCGGTCCTCGTCTCTAGTCGCAGACTCGGGTCCGAGTTGTTTCCGAAGCGTGCCATGCGATCTCCAAGCTCTGTGTCCCGTAGCAACGTACCGGGCGACGACGCATCGCACGTATGCTCATGGCGCCTGTAGGTCGGGCTCGACCTGCCGCCGCTTACGCTCGACGGGAGGAGATCGCGTCCAAGATCGATTGGGGGTCTGCCGGTGTTGGAGCATTGACGGCCTTGATAAGGCGTCCGACCGTGCGGGTCGATCGGTACTGCGGGTCATGCCATCGTTTCGGATTCACCTCGCCATCGAGTCGTTGGAGCAGAGCAGCTTCGCCACGAGGTGTCCGCGCGATAAGGAAGTCGAGAGTGTACGCCAGCTTGAGCATTATGTCGGCGGCATTGAATGCTGCGTAAGGGCTAATAACGATTGGATCGCCGAGCTTCAACATGCCTGCAGGGCGAGGACTGCCGAGCACATGGCCATCGACTGACAGCATCGCCTTACTTCGGACGCCGAGATCTGCGCGCTTAACCATGTTGTAAGCGGTCTGGGCTTCAATGAATCTCGAGCTTGCTGATCCGCCGGCATGGATGAGGGCGTTTCTGGCCTCCTTCCAGTAGCGGAAGCCCGCCTCAAGTGCCGGGATGCGCATGACGGAGAAATGCGGGCTGCGTGAGTATCTTGCAAGATAGTTCGCCTCAATAAGCGCCGAGCCGCCCTGTCGAAGGGCCGCCCAGGTCGAGTTCAGTTCAGCCCACCTTGAAGAATCGTTCCAAGCGTCCTCATCCGGAGCGAACATAAGCGATTTGTGCGAGAGCCCGGTCGCTGCACAGGCCGATTCCAATGCACCTTCGAGGTGGGAGGTCAGCCCGAACAGAGCGAGCTGTCCGATCAGTGCCTGTTGTTCCTCGGTCGTGAAATCATCTTCAAAGCGGGTTAGGTCGGTTTGAATCGGCACGGTCGCACCACCAGCGACGAGCTCGATGATTTCCGCGTTACCCGCTTGGGGTGATTGATTGCGTACTTCGCGGACAGCAACTCGCAACCGGTCCAAGCCGAACACGGTCGGCCAGATCGTCTTGTTGATCGAATCTAGCCCGCGCCGAAAGTACGTAAATCCTGGATTCAGAGCAGGGAAGTCTCGTCTCGACACTGCTTCTCCGCTCGTCTTGGCACAGCTTTCGCAAAATGGGCTCGGCCCAACGTATCGTGTGTCGGCTCGAGTGGTCGGCGCTCGAAAGCTGGACTGCAGCGAGGCGCGAGAACAACTGGACTTGACTGGCGGCCGGTCGCAGGCTGACGGGAGGCCGGCCGGTTGCGGCATGCTGGTCATGGGCTTCCTCACCTCTGTGTGGTGGGATCGATAAGCCCTCGGGCAGTTGAGCTCGCGCCCTTGCTGCAATGGCTTAGGGATGTCGCGGCGACCATCTAGTCTGATCATCTATGAGCGGGTCCGAACGTCGGATGCTCGACGTAGGGGGACCACTGGGATGACCAAGCGCGCACTCGCGGCGAGCCTTCTGATCGCGATGACGCTGTCGCTTGCGGCGTGTAGCGGGTCGGAATCCGAGGCATTACCGTCCGACCAGGCTCGGATGCCAGCGTCGTCCGCGGATCTCGAGGGTGAGCTGTACACGGATGTGGTCGAAGCACTCGAGGCGGCTGGGTTTACGAACATCGAAACAATCGCGCTTGGTGACCTCATCACTGGCTGGCTAAACAATCCCGAGGAGGTGGACGAGGTCGAGATCGGCGGCGTGGCATCGTTCGAGAAGGGCGAGGTCTTTCAGCGCGACGTCAACATCGTTGTCAACTACCATTCCTTCCCCGTCGAAGAGGAGCCTTCACCCGAAGCCTCGGATCAGGAGGACCCCGAGACCGCGACGGTTGATCTGCCGTTTTGGTGTGAGGATGGCGGTGGATTTGGCAACGCAGCTCCGATCGAGCTCCGCTATACGCAGGGAAACATTCCGGTCACCATCACAGTGGAAGCACCGACTGCGCTTCCGGACGGAAGCAATCCCGAGGCGAACGCGGTGTTCACGGTAACGATCGCGAATCTGTCGGAGGATCGAACCTGGGACCCTTCTTTGTTTGCACTGGCAGTTCCGGCGACCGACATGGACACTTCAGTGATCAGCTACGGTGAATGGCCAACCGGCTACGGTGCTGAGGACGTTGCGCCCGGACAATCGCTCACCTTCACGGACGAGTGGAACGTCGCCGACCTCGACAACGTTCGGTATGAGCTGCGCGTCGATGGGCTTGCTGGCGACACGGTCTGCTTCGCGAGGTAGCCAGCGGAGTCCTGCGCGTTCTCGTTGGCCCAGAGCATCGGACCGCATTGCCGCCTCCGCGGACAAGTCGTGGCACGATTGCGAGCTCGGATCGCGGACGTTTCGCCCTCGCCACCCGCGGACTATCGCGATTTTCCCGGACATTTCTGAGCGGTTCCTACAGTAGGTTCCACGCCGAAATGACATATTCCACGGGTAGTTGGCAGGCACTTGGCATCCCTGCCATTTGCTGTGGACGATTGAGGGGTTCGGTGTGACTGATGCCAGCGAGACGGTGACCAGTCCACTGAGGCTCGAGTCGCTCGTTCCACGGTTCGTGAGCGACCAGCACGGCACTTATCGCGACGAGCTCGTCGACCTGCTCACCGACGACGATCGACGCGCGCGCGTATGGAATATCGCGTTGACCGGGGGGTACGGCAGCGGGAAGAGTAGCGTGCTCGCGGGCGTGCGAGACCAGCTCGGCAAGCGCGTGGTTGAGATCTCACTGTCGTCGCTCAGCGACGTCGGTGTTGAGCGTGGTGACGACCTCAACAACTACATCCAGAAGGAGATCGTCAAGCAGCTGCTCTATCGTGAGCGCCCCAGCCGCGTCCCGGGATCGAGGTTCAAGAGGATCAGCAGGCTGCCAGTAGGGCGAACGCTGGTTGCATCCGCGCTGGTCGCTGTCCTCATAGCACTCACCTTATGGATCACAGGTTGGGGAGCACCGTTCCAACTCGCCCCCGCCAACGAGGGCATGCGAGTCCCATTGCTGCTTTCTGCAGCGTTGATCGCCGGCGTGATCGCGTACGTGGTTATGGCGCTCCTGCACAACCGGATCCGAATCGACAAACTGGGAACCTCAGCGACGTCGGTGAGCCTGACCGCGGAGTCCGACGGTGGCAGCTACTTCGATGAGTACCTCGACGAGATCGTCTACTTCTTTGAAAAGACTCGTCGCGACATCGTGATCATTGAGGACCTGGACCGGTTCGAGGACCCGACAATCTACGCGTCTCTGCGTGAGCTCAACACCGTGCTCAACACGTCGCGACAACTTCGAAAGCGTCCGGTCCACTTCGTTTACGCTGTCCGGGACAGCATCTTCGAAGACCTTGAGGTGCCGCGCGATACGCCGGATGGCCCGGACGCAGCACCGGGCGTGTGGCAGGCCGACCGCGGACTGTCGGATGCGGCGACGCAGCGAACCAAGTTCTTCGAGCTCGTTGTCCCGATCGTGCCGTTCATCACACACCGCTCGTCTGCCGACCTCCTGTTCGATCTGGCCGCCGAGGTTGACTCGGCGATCTCCTTCGAGGCGGTCCGCGTGGTGGCGAAGCACGTGACAGATATGCGGCTTCTGCGCAACATCCTGAACGAGTTTCGGGTCTTCCACGCTCGTGTGCTGGCGGGCGGAAAGCTCGGCGGGCTCACCTCAAGCGGGTTGTTCGCGCTTGTTGCTTACAAGAACACCCATATGAAGCAGTTCGAGCTGATCCGGGTCGGATCAAGTGAGCTGGACGTGCTGTACCGACGCTCGCGAGAAATCATCGCGAGTGGGATGGATACTGCGTCGGCGACGCTCGCTGCGCTGCGTGAGCAGGGTACGCAGATTGCAGCGACTGATGCGCGCGCTGAGCAACTTGGCGCTGCGCTCCAAGATCTTGTCGAACGCTGGCTTCCACGGGTACATAGGCGTGGACACACTGCGACCTATCGAATTGGCGGAGCCGATTGGGCACCCGCCGCGCTCAGTACTGCCCGCTTCTGGGAAGCGGCAATCGACTCCGGCCACGCTCTGCAGGTCGTCGTGAATGGAGAGGTTCTTTTCGAGCTCACCGCTGACGAGATCGCTGCGGATCTGGGCGTGCCCGTCCCGGCGCGTTGGAGCGACCAAGTCGTCGCCGATACCGCGGCGGCTTCTGAGGATGCGCGCGCTGAGCTGCAGTGGTACCGCACGGCCGACTTCCAACAGTTGCTGATGCGACAGACGAGTGACTCTTCCTCGAGACTTATCCGCGGCACCGTCGACCCGCTTCTGCACGACCTCCTCGCAGAAGGGCTGATCGATAGGAACTTCGCACTCTACGCTTCCGAGTTTTACGGCGTCATTGCCTCTGCAGCCGCGATGACCTACGTGATCCAACACCTGCAAGCAGACACCCCGGATCACGACTACCCACTCGACGAGAAGGACGTCGACGCGGTGCTCGAGCTCGGCGGCCCGCGCGCGTTCGAATCGACCGGGCTGTTCAACATCGCGATCTACGACCAGCTGCTGGCGCGAGAAGACGGTCGGTTGGCGAAGAACATCGCCGCTCTCGCCGTTGCTGACCCCGCCGCCGTCGGCTTCATGCGCAGCTATTTGCAGCGTGGTCGGCTCCCAGCGACGCTCATCAGTCGCGTCGCAGCGCAGTGGGACGGGGTCTTCAAGTTCATCGATACTGAAGGACCCGCCGTCGCGGCGGATCAGCTCGATCTCGTCGTCGCCGCCTTCGAGTCCTTGAATCCAGAGCTGGAGTACGAGGTACCCGACGACGTCAAGCGACTTCTCGCTGAGAACCCAGGGCGCCTCACGGAACTGAGTGCTGACGGTACGCCCCAGCGAGCGACTGCTGCGCTTACCCAACTCGGCGTCAGTCTCGCAGATATCCGAGCGCTCCCACCGGCCGCGCAGCGGTCTGTCGTGGTCGCGCGCCGTTACGAGGTAAATGTGCCGAACCTCGAGGTGGCAGTCGGCGGGGGCGACATCGCGCTCGATGCAATCATGCAACTCGAGGATCCGACGTTCGACCACGTTCTCGGGCACTTCGAGGCGTACCTGTCAAGCATCGACGCATCCCACCGCCCGAGTATCACCGACGTTGACATGGCAGTGGATGTGATGGAGGCCGCGGAGCTTTCAAGGGCCGGCGCGGCAAGCGAGATCGCGCGGCGGATGCCCGCGGAGATGCTCATCCGAGACATCAATGCAGTGCCGGCGACGCTGCTTCCCGTTCTTGCTGAATCACACCGATTCCCCCTCACCTTCGCGAACGTCACGAACTACATCGCCGTACGCTCCCTGGACGCTCCTCTGATCGAGTACCTCGCTGCTTCGCCCACTCTCGCCGTCCCGCCAGAGACCGACGTGACCGCGCGCATCACTCTCGCCGCGCGCCTCGTCTCTGAGGATGAGCTCGATGTCGCCGCTCGTGTCACGCTTGCCGGACAGCTCGTAGACACGGTCCCAGCATCACGATCGATGGGGGATGAGGCGGATCTTGTCACGGCACTCATGAACGCAGGATTGCTCGACGACAGCGCTAGCACCTTCCAAGCTCTCGCCACCGCGCACGCACAGGAAGCATTTGTCGTGGAGTCTCAGACGGCGCCAGACTGGATCGTTTCGTCGAACGCGTCGGCGACATTGGTGGCGTCGCTCCTTCGCAATCCCGATGTCTCACCCCGGGTCAAGACTCTGCTTGCTGATGCGATTCCTCGAAACGCCGCTTGGGGATCAACCGATGTGCTTGAGGCGCTCGGCGCCTGGGCGGAGGTGACCCGCGAGCCCCTACCAGCCGAAACTCTACAGTTGATGCAGATGTCGGGAGCGTCGACCAGCTCAAAGGTCGCTGCGCTCAGCGCATCCGTGGCGACCGTGCCCGGCCTCGTACCGCAATACGTGGCCCAACTCGGCGGTGCGTACGCCGAGGTTCTTCAGCCCGCAAACACTTATGTCGATCTTCCGCTCGTCCCAGATCCGACACCGTTCCTGGAGTTGCTCAAGGACTCGGACACCGCCGTCTCATCCTTCAATGAAGTCGACGGCGTCATGCGTGTATACCGACACCGCCCGAGACCCAACGGTGACTAACCTACGATGCGGAGCGCTCGGTAGCGCGATCCTCTTCGACGTACTGGCTCGCCGCATTCCACCAGGGATTCTCGCGGACCCGATACAGAATGGTCCGCTCTCCAGGCACGCGCTCCACGAACTCGATGAAGTTCGCGCGGCGGAGCTTCTGGATCAGCGGATGCACGATTCCAGGAGAGAGTCTCGTCGCGTCGGTGATCGTCTTCGATGAGAACTTCCCGCCGCGCAGGCCCGCGATCTCGACCATGACGCTGTACATGTAGCTGTTGCCGAAGACGAGCCGGGATTCCTCCGGCGCGATGGGCTCCAACATCGTCATGTCCTTGAGTGTCGCACACGCGGCCGACGTGGGGTTCAGGCGGGCCTGCGCGCGTTGATTTCGTGGTCCCTATATTTGTATCCCTGACGGTGACTGTTGTGTATATGACATCGACTACAGTGAATGTCACATTCATTGGTATTCGTAAATCGCATATACCGAAGTAGCCCAGGAAATCAAGAGTGCGATCCTGAATCGTAATTCGCGAATCTATGGCAGAAGCGTGCATTCTCCCGGACCGATTCGACCCTCACGCTGGCTTCATGACGGCGCGCGAGCAACTCGAGACGCGGGGCGGAACGCGCCAGGCGGATGTCGGGCTGATGGTTCGCAAAATGGGTGGCGAGGTGGACGTTGTTCCGCTGCAGTCAGCTCGATTGAGCGTCTTCGACGCCGCCGTCCCGTGGCGTGAGTTCCGCTGGTACCGGGGGCAGCGGCACTTCTCGGGCAGCTACTGGTCGGCGACCATGCAAGCGCATGTCGGGTACGAGTCGCGACTCGAGTACGCGAACCTGCTGCTGGCCGACTTCGACCCTCGCGTCGACTGGATTCTCTCTCAGCCGTTCCTCCTCGAGGGGGAGGACAAGGGCGCACGCCGTCGCCACATTCCCGACTATCTGATGGTCCACGCGGACCACACCGTCTGCGTGGTGGATGTGAAGCCCGCCGCGAAGCTCACCGTCCCGAAGGTGCGTGACTCGCTGAGCTGGTCGCGGCGCGTGATCGAACCGCACGGGTGGGAGTACCGCGTCCAATCCGAGCCCGATGAAGTGTTGCTGCGCAACGTCCAGTTCCTTGCCGGCTACCGCCGGTCGTTCCAGTTCGCCGGCGGCGACGTCACCGCCGCGCTCGGCGAGCTGAGATCGCCCATGGCGTTCGGCGAGGCAGTGCGCGCGATCGTGCCCGTCACCGGCGGGCGTCTCGCAGCACGCGCGCTCGTCCTGCACCTGCTGTGGGCTCGCCGGCTGAGCACCGACCTGACTCGACTTCTGAGCGCCACGAGCATCGTGACGCGGGCCTGAGATACCACCACCTCAACACTTGAAGGAGATAGCGATGAGCAGCACGTGGACCCTGAAACCAGGCGTGGATATCGTCTACGACGGCGACGCCTGCACTGTTGCGGAGATCTGCGATGGCGCGGTCGTCGTCCGCACTCGAACTGGGCAGGTTCGGCGCCTGCGGATGATCGACCTCCTGCGCCCCCGCGCTGAGGGAGGTACGACACGCATCCCCGGAAACAGTCGCGATGAGGACGCGGCTCCACTGGGTGTCGTCTGGGCCGATGCCAGCGACGCGGCCCGCGCGGTGTCCGCCGAGCGCGCTGATCATGTGCGAGAGGTCCTCACCGGCTACCGGTCGGGGGCGGCCGAGATCGCACGTGAGGGCGAACCGAAGCTCGCCTACCATCCGGAGCGTCGCATCGAGGAGCGGATCGCGGCGAAGGCGCTCGAGCTCGGTAAGGGTCGCCGGACCGTCGCGAGGTGGGTGGCGCGGTATAAGGATGCCGGCGAGATCGGACTGATCGATCACCGCAAGGCGCAGCCGGGCAATCTGCTCGTCAACTTCGACGACCGCTGGGTCACGGCGGCACGTGAGGTCATCGATGAGCAGACGCCGGAGTCGAAGGTCGCGAAAAGCATCATCATCGCGAGAGTCAACGCCCGAGCCGACCGCACCCACGGGCCAGGTATCGTCGCCGCCCCTTCTCGAAGCGCCGCATACAAGATCCTCGACGAGCTCTCCCGTGGCCGCGCGACCTTCTCCGGGAGCACCAAGCGCAAGCGCTCCAACGCGAACCGGCCGCCCGCTCCGTACGGACGCCTGCACGCCACCGCGCCCGGCCAATACGTTCTCCTCGATACGACGCCGCTCAACGTCTTCGCCGTGGCCCCGGTGACGGGCAAGTGGGTCGCCGCAGACCTCACGGTCGCGATCGACCTCTACTCCCGCTGCATTCTCGGCATGCGGCTGACGCCCGGCTCAACGAAATCCATCGACGTATCCGGCGTGCTCATGGAAGCGTGCCAACCCTTCGACACTCCCGCGGAGTGGGGCACGAGCGCACGATGGCCCTTCCACGGTGTCGCCGGTTCCGTGCTCGTCGACCCGACGCGCATCCGCGTCCCGCGGTTCGTCCGTGCGGGGATCCTGCCCGACACGATCATCGTCGACCACGGCGCACCGTACCTCTCGGAGCACGTGACCAGCGCGTGCGCACGCCTGGGCATATCCATCCAGCCGGCCCGCGTCTACCAGCCCACCGACAAGAGCCCTGTCGAGAGGTTCTTCCGCACCCTCGACACGTTCCTCCAGGAACTCCCTGGCTACAAGGGCGCGGACGTCGGCGGCCGCGGCGACGACGTCGAAGCCGACGCGGTCTACACGGTCCCGCAGCTGGAGCAGATCATCCGCGAATGGGTCGCGACGGTCTACCACCTCCGACCCCACGACTCCCTCGAGGATCCCCGCCTCCCCGGCGTCAAGCTCAGCCCCGCCGAGAGATACGACCAGGGGCTCGCCGTTGCCGGGCAACTGCGGATGCCGATCGACCGGAGCGTTCTCCTCGAGCTGCTGCCGGTGGTGAAACGGCAGTTCAATCACTACGGCGTCGAGATCCACAAGCTGCGCTACACCGGAGACTCGGTCGCGAAGTACCGCAACCGCGCCCGGTCGATCCACCGAGACAAGGGCACGGAGTGGCCGTTCGTGGTCAACCCCGACGACTTGACGCAGATCTACTTCCACGACCCCGAGGACGGCACCTGGCACACCCTCGAGTGGGAGCACAAGGGAGCCTTCGACACACCGTTCAGCCTCGACGCGCTGGAGTACGCGAAGAAGATCGCGATCCGCCAGGGTCGCCCCTCTCAGGTCGACGACGTCGCCGCGCAGCTGCTCGAGGACTGGGGCGCGGGACGCGCGCTCACCCCATCGGAGAGGCGGATGAGTTCCCGCATGGCCGCGCAGCTCAACGAGAAGGATCCCGCGGCTGACGGGGTGTGGTCGCTGCGCACCGTGCAGCGGATGCTCGAGGCCGAACTGAACCCCACCACAGATCTCGGACGGGAGCTCACCGGCGAGGTCCGCGACCCACGCAAGCGCGTCGACATTCCCGAAACGGGCGATGACGACGACGAGGACGACATCGACGAGCCCACGATCCGATCCGACTACCACTTCGAGCCGATGGAGATGATCCAATGACCGCCACAGTCCCGGGCGAGCACGACGCGCCTCGCCGGCAGCGGAGCCTGTCGACCTACGAGGGATGGAAGGACTTCGCCGAACGTCCCCCGCGCGATAAGCCCGCGTTGCTAACGACCGAGCAGCTCGGATCGCTCGGCCCGGACGAGTTCGCGCGGTACAACGCGGACCGGCGGGCGTGGCACGCGAACATCCTGCTGCGCACCCGGCAGGTGCACGGGGTGCACCTGCAACTGGGCGACATCCTGGACAGCAACCTGCAGGACTCCGACCGGGTCAAATCCGCCGCCGCCCTCGACGCCCCACCGGCCCTCGGGAAGTCGACGGTGGTCAACACGTTCGGGCGCGACTTCCACCGTCAGCGGATCGCGGAAGTGGGCGAGTACCTCGACGAGGATCGCGACATCCTCCACCTCCCGGTCTGCCACATCACCGTCCCAGGGCGCCTCACGATCAAGGGCCTGCACATGATGATCCTCGGGTTCTACGCCCACCCCGCGACCGCGGGCATCCTGCACCGTTCGATGGCCGGCCGAGATCTGGCGCGGGCGGCCGCGGACTGCATCGAACGGCACGACACCCGCCTCGTGATCATCGACGATCTGCACTTCATCCAGATGCGCACCCGCGACGGTGTCGAGGTCGCGAACCAGCTGAAGTGGCTGTCCAACGAGTACAGCGCCACCTTCCTGTTCGCCGGCGTCGCGCTCCGCGAACGCGGCCTCGTCGGCGAGGGCGCGACCGGGAAGGAAGCGGCGATGGCGCAGACGTTCCGCCGCTGGACCGTGCTCAGCCTCGACCCGTACAGCCTGCGCACCAAGCAGACCCGCCAGGAGTGGGACAGCCTGCTCTGGCACATCGAACAGGCCCTCGTGCTCGCGGACGCGCACGAAGGGATGCTCGTCGACATGTCGCGGTACCTGTTTGCCCGCACCACCGGCAACATCGGCTCGCTCATGGACCTCATCCGCCGCGGCGCGTCCCGCGCCATCCGCACCGGCGCCGAGCGGATCGACCGGAAGCTCCTCGACGACATCCGCATCGACGAGGGAGCAGAAACGGAGCGCACCGAGCTGCAGGCCAAGCACGACCAAGAGGATCGGGCACGCCGTGAGCGGCGCCGACGCCGACTGAAGAGCGACGGCGCCGAAGAGACCGGCGAGGAGGCCGCCTGATGAGCGAGACGGCCGGTGCCGTGCGCGTCCTTCCGTTCCGGGTCCGCCCCTTGCCGGATGAGCCGTTCGACTCCTGGCTGGAGGCCTCGGCGGCCGCGAACCGCGCGACTGTCGCGGAGATGGCGTGCGCGCTCGGCCTGGTGGAGCAGGAGGGCGGCAGGGCGGTGTCAGCGACATCGTGGATGGCCGCGCAGTGGGCGACCGAGCTCACCGATGAGCAGGCGTCCCGGCTGGAGCGGTCGACGGGGATCCCGGCGGCGCAGTTCCAGGAGATGACGCGGATGCGGTTCGCACGCCACGCGATCCGCTACACCCGGCAGGGACGGATCAGCTTCCGCTGCCCCGTCGGCGGGATGGCGGGACGGTACTGCCCCGAATGCCTGGCGGACTCCGGAGGCAGGTGGCGGATGTCGTGGCAGTTCCCATTCACCTTCGCGTGCGTCAGACACCGCCGCATCCTCGCCGACAACTGCCCGGTGTGCCACAAGCCACCGCGTCACACCGGGCACCCGCTCGCCGGGATCCCACATCCCGGGCACTGCCACAATCCCGTCGCCGGTGCCGGGACGGGCCCGATCGCGAGCCGCTGCCGCGGCGACCTCACCGCGCATCCCGAACGCATCGCCGCACCCGACCCGGCGCTCCACGCACAGCGCCGAATGATGCAGATCCTCTCCACCGGCGAGGGCCGGTTCGGGATCTATGCGGACGCCCCGCAACCCGCGATCACCGTCCTCGAAGACATCCGTCTCCTCACCCGCGCCGCAGGAGTTACGCTCTGCGATGGCGGCGACCTCGACATGCCAGAGCTGGAAACGGACCTCCTCGCGGCGGTGCCTCGAGACAAGCATGAGTGGACGTGGGCGGGACCGCCCACAGCGGCCGGCGGCGCGGTCGGTACGACGATCGCGATCGCCGCACTCGAAGACCCCGACCGTGCGGTTCGGCTGCTGGCTGGGCGCCTCGCGGTGAGCACGTCGTACACCGGTCAGACGCCGCAGCTGCAGCGACTGATCGCCGCGTCCCTCGGACGCACCCGACGACCGACGCTGTTCCTACAAGCTGCGCCAGCCTCGGACGTAAACCCGGAAGAGCGGGCACGGAAGGTGCCCGCACAACTCTGGGT
>JASCPF010000024.1 GCA_029959325.1 Microbacteriaceae bacterium PS02068 | reverse complement strand
CAGCGCAGCCGGGGCGCAGCGCGCCGCGTCGGCCCACGCCGCCGAAGACGCGACCCGCGCCGACGCACGCGAGCAGCTGCGTCGGGCCGAGGCCCTCGTGGCCGAGTTCCGGGCGAACGTCCGCGCCGACCTGCGCACCCACCTCGCGCACGGCGGCGCGCTCGCGTCGTCGGTCGTCGACGACCTCAGCCGACGCCTCGACGACGCCGCCCGCGAGCTCACCCGCGCGATCCGCGGCTGACGCGAGGTGGGAAGACCCCTCAACACGCTCGCGGACCGACTGTACCCGGCTGTGGGCCACCTTCGGCACTACGTGTCCTCTGCGGACAGTCCACGATTCAGCTCTGCCGCGTCTGCGGGACCGCCATTGAGAAGGTCAGCCAGCCGCGCGATCGCCTCCCGGTCCAGCATCCTCGGGATAAGACCACTCTGTTCACTGAGCGGGAATAGCGGGATCTCCGTCCGGCGCTCCGTACTTTCGATGGTGGCAAGTAGACACGGGAATGTGCCCGCCAAAGTCGTGTAACTGTCAACTCGATAGGCGATCGGTGCACCACTGATGCGAACCAAGGGTTCTTTGCGTCGCCGGTGAAGCAGGTCGATTCCCCTGGTGGATAGGACAGCCTTGGTCTCCAGCGGGGGGCGAAATCCGCGAGTACTGGTCGCCGCCTCTCGAAACAATCGCTCCTGTTCTCTGCCCACACTCACCGGCATCACGACCGCGTTGGGGTGCTGCTGGCGGAGTGTCCGTAGGCCTTGTGCGCGTCTGCTCGCGGGAACCGCAAATGCGACCACGATCGCAGCGACGAGGACGACGAGACCGATCAGCAGCCCGTCGACGATCGCGCCTTTCCTCGAGTCCCCACCCGCGCTGAATGCTACGCACAGCCTCACCGTGGCGACACCGAGCGCAACTGCCATCGCCGCGCAGATCCACCAGCGCGTCGCCACCTTCGGCTTCTTGGCACTCACCGGTTTCCCTCCTCGTCAGTCGCGACCGGGGGACGACCCCTCGACAGGCTCGGGAACCGGCCGGGGTGGGCCTCGGCAAGCGCCCTGCGCGGGTCAGCCCTCGGGCCAGAGCGGGTCGTCGTCGCCGACCGGGTCTTCGAGCGGCACCACGAGCACGGGCCGCGACTGGCGGTGCGCGAGGCGCGCCGCGACCGACCCCGTGAAGAACTCGCGCACCGACTCGCCGAACCCGCGGCGTCGCGTGCCGACGACGATCAGCCGCGCCTGCGAGTCTTCGGCGAGGTGCTTGATCGCGAGCGCCGGGTCTCCGACGAGCTGGCGCACCGACCAGTCGACACCGTTCGAGCCCGGTTCACCGAGAATGGATGCCGCGGCCTCGGTCACCGCGCGCAGCTGCGCGGCCCCTGTGGCGATGTCGAGATCGATCGGCGCCGAGTGGACATAGCCGTCGGGGTCTTCGTAGGTCACGAAGCGCGTCACGTCGACGTGCGCGAGAATCAGCGGGGCGCCGAACAGTGCGGCGTAGCGCGCAGCCTCCTTGAGCACCCGCGGCGGCTGATCGGGGATGATCCCGACGATGACCGCGCGTTGCGGAACGGCATCTGACGTCGCGTCTGCCATGACACTCTCCTCGCATCGCACCATTCGGCCCGTGCACCGCGAGGGTCACAGGGCCCCGTGTTATCCTGAATGCTACTCTTCCCGGCTCAGGGCCGGTTCGAACGCATGGTGAATGCATCGGGTGAGTGCGAACAGCAGCCGCACTCCTCGCTACTCAGAAATGAGGGGGTCTCGCATGGGGCGTGGCCGTCAGAAGGCGAAGCACACCAAGATTGCTCGCGAGCTGAAGTACGACACGTACAACGTGAACTACTCGGCGCTCGAGAAGGAACTCGGTCACCACGACGAGGATGCCTACGTCGACAAGTGGGCTGACCAGTACGCCGACGAGGACGAAGACAAGGTCGAGACGGCCTGACGTCTTCGCGCGCGTGTCACCACGCGCCGTGCCGCTTCTCCCACTCCTCTTCGAGGGTGCGCGTGCGCGTCACGACGATGCCCGCGGGGACCGTCAGCAGGAACAGGATGCCGAGCGACACGATCGCGGCCTGCCAGCCGCCCGTCGCCTCGTGCAGCACCGCGAACGCGAGCGGGAAGATCGCCGCGACGGCGTAGCCCACGCTCTGACTGAAACTCGACAGCGCGACCGCGCCCTCGGGCGTGCGCGTGCGACGCTGGATCAGCACCAGCACGGCGGGGAACAGCCCCTGCGGCACACCGAGCAGCACGACCCACAGCACAGTGGCGGCGGTCGGTGCGAAGACCAGGCCTGCGACGCCCGAGAGCCCCGCCACGAGTGCGATGGCGTAGAGGATGCCGACGCGGTTCCACCGGGTGATCGCGATCGGCACGAGGATCGACCACGGCATGCCCACCGCGCCGAACAGTGACAGCAGTGCACCCGCCGCCGCATGGTCGACGCCCGCCATGTCGACGAGCACGACGGGCAGCCACGCGAAACACGCGTACACGCTGGCCGACGACACCGCGAAGGTCGCGGCGAGCGCCCACGCGAGCGGAATCCGCAGCAGTCGCCCGAGCACGCGCGGTGACGGTTCCTCAACCTCCAGCTCCGGTCCCCGAACCTCTCCCTCCGGTCCCCGAACCTCTCCCTCCGGTCCCCGAGCCTGTCGAGGGGCCGCCGCGCGCTCGTTCACCACGAGCTGCATCACCCACGGCACGATCGCGGCCAGCGCGAACACGGCCCACATGCCGAGCGAGAAACGCCAGCCCGCGGCATCCGCCACCGGCACGGCCACGAGCGGGGGCACGAACGCGGCGGCGGCGAGCAGCGCCGAGTACAGCGCCGTCATGGTGCCGGTGCGATCGGGGAAGTACTTCTTGATGAGCGGCGGCAGCACGACGTTGCCGACGCCGACCGCGGCGAAGAGCACCGCGGTCGCGATCAGCAGCATTCCGGGGCCGGTCGCGAACGCGCGACCGAGCATCGCCACGGTGGCGACGACCATGGATGCCACGGCGAGCCGCTCGAGCCCGAAGCGCCGCTCGAGGGCCGGTGTCACGATGCCGAACACCGCGAAGCACACCGGCGGCGCCGCGCCGATGAGGCCCACGACCCACGTGGGCACCCCGATGTCGGCGTTCACCTCGGTGATGATCGGCGAGAGCGATGCCACCGCCGATCGCAGCGAGAACGCCACGAGCACGACGCCGACGAGCGCAAGTGCGCGCCCCCGCCAGAGAGGACGAGCGGGGGTGGCGGTCACCGGTCAAGCCTAGGCGGTCCTCTCGGACGATCGGCCCGCGGCCAGATCCAGCCGTGCCGCGATCCAGTCGGCCGCGTCCGACGGCGCGAACCGGGGCTGCATGATTCCCGAGTGGTGCGTCGGCCACCAGTGCGACTCGACATCGCGCGGCCGGCCCCACCCGCGCCGCACGGGCCGCCGAGTGCCGCGCCGCACGAGCCGCCGAGTGAGGACGGCGGGCGCGACCTCGTCGAACAGGGCGGCGTCGACCCGCACCGGCACGCGGGGGGCGGGCAGCCGCGCGACATCGTTCCGACGGAACACCTCGAACAGTGCCGCGAACAGCTCGGCGCCGCGTGGGCCGCCGATCGCCGCAGGTGCGACGCCGCCCCACGACGCGGACTGAGACAGCTCGGTGAGACAGAGCTCGTCGAGGTCGTGCCACCGGTCTCGCGCCACAGCGCTCAGACCGTCTTCTGCGACGAGCGCCGCGACGCGCTCATCGACCGTGGCCGCCCCCCGCAGCATCAGCCCGATGAGTGCGGAGGTGACCCCGAGCGCCGGAACCGCGATCGGCATCCGCAGCGCCCAGCGGATCGTGAGGTCGAGCCGCGTCACGGGCGCGAAGGCCGCCACGGCGCGAAGCCGCGCCTGCGGGTCGGGCTCGGCCGCGGCAGCGGCCCACAGCGCCGCGACCGCACCCTCGGAGTGTCCGGCGAGCACCCAGTCTGAGCCAAGGTCTGCGCCGAAATCGCCTCGCGCCCGCATCATGGCGTTCATCGAGGCGGCCAGCGATGACCCGATCAGATAGGGGTGGATGCCGGGGCCGCCGATGCCTTCGTAGTCGGGCCGCAGCACGGCGACGCCCCGCTCGAGCAGCCCGTCGCAGAGGGCGTCGCCCTGCGACATCCGCCGCCACTCCGGATGCCCGGGCGCACCGCCGCTCGGCGCCGATCGCGGCCCGCCGCCCGTCGTCATGTGCCCGTAGACGACGACCGGCCGCCCTCCCTCGCGGGCGGGGGCGTGCGGCACGTGCAGCAGTCCCGTCTGCGTCTGGGGGCGACCGTCGACCCCGACGGCGGGAAAGGCGACGACGCGCGTGCTGCCGTGTCGCATCACGCGCGACCCCCGCTCACCAGCGACCTCGCGGCAGCAGCATCCGCAGCGGCCGCGGCACGAAGCCGAGCAGCCCCCCGCGGCGCCGGTCGGCGTCATCCACGATCTCGAGGAAGAACCGCGCGACCGGTTCGAGCTGCGCGCGATCGATCCACTCCGTGGTGTCAGCGTCGTCATACAGGTACAGCGGTCCCGAGATGAGGCTCACCGTCGGCACCCCCGACACGAACGTGAACGAGGCGTCGGTAGGGATGCCTCCCGCGAAGAACTCCAGCGCGGTGGCATCCAGCAGCGCCATCGCGGGCAGACGGTGCCGACGGATGCCGCGGATGATGCGCAGCGCGAACAGCGGGTTCACATTGACGAACAGGCCGCGCGGCTCGGTCTGCCCCGTCGCCGCAAAGCACCCGTCCGACCCTTCCACTGCGCGCAGGCCGACGTGCTCGATCGTCGTGTTGAGCACGATCCGCCACGGCGCGTCGCGCGAGAGGACGTGCGCCTGCGCGAACGCACGATGCGCGTGGTACCCCGTGAAGTGCGAATCGAACGACACGAAGAGCAGGGTCTTCTCGCGGACGTGGCCTGCGGCCTGCGCACCGCAGTGCTCGGCGAGGGCGATCACCTCGGCGGTTCCCGAGGCATCCTCGACAGCACCCGCGCCGACAGAATCGTGGTGCGACTGGATCATGACGGCGTCTCGCGTGCGGCCGCGCAGCACCCCGAGAACGGTGCGCGACATCACCACCCTGCGGTCGATATCCAGGATCAGGCGCCCCGAGGCCTCGGCGGCCAGCCCCGCGCGCAGGCGCGCCCCCTCGGCCCGGGTCATCCACACCCCCGGCAGCGCGAAGAGCGTGCGGCGGTAGTACTCGTTGTGGTACGCCACCGAATCGGGGTAGTCCCGCAGCACGCCGATGACGGCGACCGCACCACCCGCGATCGCCGCGCGCATGACCCGCCCGAGCGACGTCACGTACGGATTGCGGCTGCGCAGCACCTCGCCCCGCAGCATCCGGCGCCCCGGGTCGTGCAGATAGCGCGTGAGAGGCATGCTGTGCGCGAGCGTCATGTCGAAGGTCAGATCGAACAGCACGATCGCACCCCGCACATCCCGCCCACGCAGCCCCTTCGCGCCGACGTCGATGATGCGAGCGGTGACGTCGTGCGTGCGCCGGCCTGTCCAGTCGTGCGCGGGGATGCCGGAGTGCAGGATCGGCGCCACCGTGAACGTGCGCCCGCCGACCGTCAGCGCGACCTCGCGAGATTCCCACCGGAACGAAGGCACCTCTATCGTCTCGGTCTCGAGCCCCGCGCCGCGGAAACGCCCGACGACGTAGTCGGCCGCGGCGGCGCCGCCCTCGGTCCCGGTGGCTCGGGGCGCAAGCGCCACGAGGTCCTCGATCGTGGACATGATCGCCGCTTCCGTCATCGACATGCCCAGAAGACTAGACAAGGCATCGTGCGTGCATCGTCGCGCGTTGCTTTTCGTCTTCTGGTTCGCGAGCATGCTTAGAATTCGTCACATGGGCGACAGTCATGACAGCCTCGACTCGCTCGACCTGCTCGACGAGCTGGATCTCCGCATCGTGCACGCGCTGCAACTGGACGCGCGGGCGCCCTGGACCCGCATCGCCGCGGCCGTCGGCGCCGATGCCGCCACCGTCAGCCGCCACTGGCAGCGTCTGCAAGCGCGCTCGCTCGCGTGGCTGACGCTGTGGCCGACGCCGCAGCGCTGGGCGGCGTCGACGGATGTCGCCCTGGTGCTGCTCGATACGGCCCCCGCGACCCGCGACGCGCTGATCGATCTGCCCTGGGTGCTCGGGCTCGACGAGACATCTGCCGGGCTGATGGCGACGGTCGCCACCTCGCGCGGCCTCGACGAGCTCGGCGCGCGCGTGCGGCAGCTCGGTGCCGACGGCGCGCACATTCGGCGGATGCACGTCGCGGGATCGATCGTCCAGGAGGACTCCACGTGGCGCCTCGCCTCCCTCGGGCGGGACGAGCAGCGCACGCTCGCGCCACACGGCACTCCCCGGCGTGCGCTCCGCGCTCCCACCGAGCGCGCCGTCGCCGAGGCGGCGGCCGCCCTCGAAGACGATCCGCGTCTCGCCACCCTGCCGCTCTCGCGCCGGCTGGGCGTCTCGGAGCCGACCGCACGGCGCCTGCTCGAGCGCGCGACGGCTGCCGGGATGCTCCGATTCGGGTGCGACGTGGCCCTGCCCTCCGCGGGGCTCGGCCGAGGTGCGGTGCTGTGGGCACGCGCGCGAGACGTCGAGCATGCCGCCGACCGCGCCGCGCGACTGCCCCAGGCCCACCGCGTCGGCATCCTCGTCGCCCCTGCCCCGCTGTATGTGTGCGTGCGACTGCACTCGCTGGCGATGCTCCCGCGCGTCGAAGCGGCATGGCAGGACGCCGCGGCGGTCGAGATCGCCGACCGGTGGACGATCCTCCGGCCGTACAAGCGCAACGGGCACGTGCTGGATGCCCAGGGGCGGGCGATCAGGCGGGTGCAGCCGGAGTGGTGAGTCCCGCGGCGGCGCGCAGCCGCGCGTCGAGTCGATAGCGCGACAGCGGAAAGAGGCTCAGCGCGCTGAGCACAGCCGGGACGACCGACACACCCAGCACGATGGCCCACTTCGCGGCATCCCCCTGCGTCACGTCCGCCCCGGTCGACTCGACGTAGCCGCCGAGCCACAGCACGATGCCGAACACGGCGGGCCCGAGCGCATAGCCGAGCAGCTCGAACCCCGACCAGATGCCGGCGATCATCCCGACGCGGTTGACGCCGGTGCGTTCGGCGTCGGCGGCGGCGATGTCGGGAAGCATCGCGAGCGGGAAGAGCTGCCCGCCGGCGTATCCCACCCCGACGATGCCCGACCCCACGAGCATGAGGGTCGCACCTCCTTGGTAGGCGAGGAAGAGCATCACGAAGCCCGCGACCTGCACGACCGTCGCCGCCGCGAACCCCGCCTTCTTGCCGAACCTCTGCCCGAGCGCCGACCAGAGCGGGGTGAGCACGATCGCGGGAGCGACGAAGCAGACGAATGCCGCGGTCGCAAGACCCGGCTCGCCGAGCACGTGGCGGGCGACGTACACGACGCCGCCGAGCACCATCCCCATCGCGACGGCCTGCAGCACGAAGCTCGACACGAGCATTCGGGCATCGCGATCCGACAGCACGGCCTTCAGCTGAGTGCGCAATCCTTCGGCCGCCGCTTCGTGCCGCAACCGCGGCGCACGGCGCGTGCCCCAGAACACGGCGAGCGTTCCGATGACGACGAGCACGGCCATGACCCCCGCCATCAGCCGGTAGCCGTCGACACCGCCGAGCACCTCGACGAGCAGGGGCGCACTGCCACCCGAGACGAGGATCGCGAGCGTGAAGACGATCACCCGCCAGCTCACGAGGCGCGTGCGTTCGGTGTAGTCGTCGGTCATCTCCGCCGACAGGGCCAGGTAGGGCACCTGGAAGAAGGCATAGGCGGTCGCCGACGCGAGGAAGAACACGAGCACCCACAGAGCCGCCGCCACCGGCGGCGCAGTGGGCCCGAAGAACATCGCGAGGAACGCGAGGGCGAGCAGGATGCCGGCGCGCAGCACGAACGGACGGCGGCGGTCCGCTCGTGGCGACAGGTCGCTGATGCGCCCGGCGACCGGGTTGAGGAAGAAGTCCCACGCCTTCGGGACGAACACGATCAGCCCGGCGATCGCCGCCGGGACTCCCAGCAGGTCGGTGAGGAACGGCATGAGGATGAGACCCGGCACCGTGCCGTAGGTGCCCGACGACAGCCCGCCCAGCGCGTAACCCAGCCGGGTGGTGCGGGAGAGCGTCGTCATGGCCGGAATGGTAGCGCTGCGACGTCGTATCGACGGCTCGTCTGTCCGTGATGCGTCACAGGGCAGCCCCGATTCCGGCTGATGCGTCGAGTGCTCGGGCCCTACGACTCCTGGGTGCCCTCGACCCAGGCGAGGTATTCGTCCGAGACGGTGCCCGTGATGTATCGGCCGTCGAAGCAGCTCATGTCGAGGTCTTCGACGTCGGGCGCACCCTCGAGGATCGCCGCCTTCAGGTCGTCGATCTCCTGGTAGACCATGTAGTCGGCGCCGAGCTCCTGGGCGATCTCGGGGATGGTGCGGCCGTGCGCGACGAGCTCGTGGCGCGAGGGCATGTTGATGCCGTAGACGTGCGGGTAGCGCACCGGCGGCGCGGCCGACGCGAACGTGACCGAGAGTGCCCCGGCATCCCGCGCCATCTGGATGATCTCCTTCGAGGTCGTGCCGCGCACGATCGAGTCGTCGATCAGCAGCACGTTCTTGCCCTTGAACTCGCTCGACATCGCGTTGAGCTTCTGGCGCACGCTCTTCTTGCGCACGGCCTGGCCGGGCATGATGAAGGTGCGGCCGACGTAGCGGTTCTTGTAGAAGCCCTCGCGGTATTCGATGCCGAGCTTGCGCGCCACCTGCATCGCCGCCGGGCGCGACGAGTCGGGGATCGGCATGACGACGTCGATCTTGTCTTTCGGGGTGTACTTCGCGATCGTGTCGGCGAGGCGATCGCCCATCCGCAGGCGCGCCTCGTAGACCGAGATGCCGTTCATCTCGCTGTCGGGACGAGCGAGGTAGACGTACTCGAACGAGCAGGGCACGAGCTTCGGGTTCTTCGCGCACTGCTTCGTGTGCAGCACGCCGTCGAGGTCGATGAACACGGCCTCGCCGGGCTCGACGTCGCGCACGACCTCGAAGCCGGCGTTCTCGAGCACGAGCGACTCCGACGCGACGATCCACTCGTAGTGCCCGTCCTCGTGCCGACGGGTGCCGAGGATGAGGGGGCGGATGCCGAAGGGGTCGCGGAACGCGAGCAGGCCGTACCCGGCGATCAGGGCGATCGTCGCGTACGAGCCCTCGACCCGCTCGTGCACGCGTGCGACGGCCTGGAAGATCTGCGCCGGGTCGAGTTCGGGGCCCGAGATGACGGTCTGCAGCTCGTTCGCGAGCACGTTGACGAGCAGCTCGGTGTCGGAGCTCGTGTTGAGGTGGCGGCGATCGGTGCGGAAGAGCTCTTCGGTGAGCTCGCGCGTGTTGGTCAGGTTGCCGTTGTGCACCAGGACGATGCCGTAGGGCGCGTTCACGTAGAACGGCTGCGCCTCTTCCTCGCTCGAGGCGGTGCCCTTCGTGGCGTAGCGGACGTGCCCGAGGCCGATGTTGCCGAGCAGGGCCCGCATGTCACGCGTGCGGAACGCCTCGCGCACCTGGCCCTTGGCCTTGAACAGGTGGAAGACGCCGTTCGGCTCGGCCGTCGCGATGCCGGTCGAGTCCTGCCCGCGATGCTGCAGCAGCAGCAGCGAGTCGTAGATGTCCTGATTGACGTTGCCCTGCGACGCGACGCCGACGATTCCGCACATTGGTGGTAGCTCAGTCCGTTTCTGCGCCTATGCCGCTGATGAGTACGCGCCGACGAGGCGCACGGCGCCGCCGTCGACGCCCTTGGCGCCCTGTTCGAAGTGCCCGAGGCCGTCGTCCGGAGCATCCCCCGGCCGCACGACACCGACCTGCCAGGTGGCGATGCCCTCCGCGCCGAGCGCCGCGATGGCCGCGTCGGCCTTGTCTGCCGCGACGACCGCGAGGAAGCCGATGCCGAGGTTCCAGGTGCCCTCGGTGCTCTCGAGCGTGAGGTCTCCGAGGTCGGCGAGCACGCGGAACACGCGCGGCGGCGACCACGTGGAACGGTCGACGTCGACCCAGGTGCCCACGGGAAGCACGCGCGCGAGGTTCGCCGCGATGCCGCCGCCGGTGACGTGGCTGAGCGAGTGGACGGCATCCGGCACCTGCTCGAGCAGGCGCAGCAGCGGCAGCGTGTAGAGGCGCGTGGGCTCGAGCAGCTCTTCGCCCCAGGTGCGGCCGAAGTCGGCGGCATCCGCGCCGTAGGTGATGCCGGTGCCGCTGACGATGTGACGGATGAGCGAGTAGCCGTTCGAGTGCGGGCCGCTGGATGCCAGGGCGAGCACGACGTCGCCCGGGCGCACGCGCTCAGCGCCCAGGACCGCGCCCTGCTCGACCACGCCGGTCGCCGCGCCTGCGACGTCGTAGTCGTGGATGCCCAGCAGGCCCGGGTGCTCGGCCGTCTCGCCGCCGACGAGGGCGGTGCCGGTCTGGGCGCAGCCCTCGGCGATGCCCTTCACGATGTCGGCGATGCGCTCGGGGAAGACCTTGCCGCACGCGATGTAGTCGGTCATGAAGAGCGGCTTCGCGCCCACCACGACGATGTCGTCGACGACCATGCCGACGAGGTCCTGCCCGATCGTGTCGTGCTTGTCGATGGCCTGCGCGATCGCGACCTTCGTGCCGACGCCGTCGGTGCTCGTCGCGAGCAGCGGCTTCGTGTACGAGAGCAGCGCGCTGGCGTCGAACAGGCCCGCGAACCCGCCGACCCCACCGAGGACTTCCGGCCCATGGGTACGCCGGACGGCCGACTTCATCAGTTCGACGGCGAGATCTCCCGCCGCAGTGTCGACGCCGGCTTCGGAATAGGGGTTGAGTGGGGCTTCGGCCACGCGAACAGCCTAGCGGCCCGCGCCCCTGCTCCGGCCCGCGCCCCTGCATCCTCACCCCTACACTGGGCGCATGGCGGCGGGTGGACCCGAGTGGGTCGTGCGTGAGGATGCGGGGCTTCCCGTGCTCGTTGCGCTGTACCTGCGCCAGGCGCTCGGCATCCGCTTTCCGGAGGAACTGCCGCATCTGCGCAATATGCCGCCCGCGGCATCCAGCGAATACGTCGACGCGGCGGTGCTCGAGCGGCAATGGCGGGCGTACTGGGAGATGACGATCGAGCCGCAGGCGCACCCCTCTCCGGTGCCGCTCGAGCTCGTCGACGGCTTCGACATGCTCGTCGCGCTGCCCACGGAAGGGTTCGCCGAACTGGCTGCGGCGATCGCTCCGCACGGGACGGATGCCGTGGCGTACGCGCGTCACGGCAACGAGCGCTATCGGGCCCAGCTCGGCAGCGGCACGTCGTACCGCGCCTACGCGAGCGCGATCGCCCAGCACGAGCGCGCCACCGGCCGCCGGGCGCACTCGTTCGAGCTCAACGTGCAGGTGCTGCCGCTCACGCAGCGCGGAGTGTGGTGGGTCGGCGCGCTGACCGTCGCCGTCACCGACGGATTGCGCGGCGATGTCGTCGCGTTCGACGCGGCGATCGCGCCGGTCATCGCCGACATCGCCTGACGCGTCAGGCCTCGTCGGGGTAGGTCACCTCGACGCGCTCGCGGTCGATGCGCACCTCGTGCGTGCGCTTCGCCATCCGGCGGTCGAGCAGCAGCGCGACCGCGCCGCCGAGGGCGAGGCCGATCGGGATGCACACGAGGCAGAGGAACCCGAACACCTGCGAGGTCGAGTACAGCACCTGCGTCGAGGGGCTCTTCTCGAGCGTGCCGTCGAACGCGAACGTGAGGATGAGCGCGAGCAGGATGCCGAGCGCTGCGCCCGCCACGAAGAAGATCGCGTAGCGCGGGCTGCGGCGCACGGTCGCGGTCTCGATGTGGTGCTGGGCGGTCTCGGTCACCCCCCTATTGTCCCATTCCACAGGCGAAACCGCGCCCCCTCAGCTGCTGAGCGCCGCCGTCGGCGGTGTGCGCGCCGCCCGGATCGCCGGATACAGCCCGGCGACCGCCCCGATCACGAGCGTCGAGGAGATGCCGATCGCGATCGTGACCGGCGAGATGGCCACCGGCCAGCCGTTCATGGCGGCGATGACCGCCGTGACGCCGACGCCGAGCGCCGCGCCCAGCACACCGCCGAGGCCCGACAGCAGCAGCGCCTCGGCGAGGAACTGGCGCCTGATGTGCGCCCGGGTCGCCCCCAGCGAGCGGCGCAGGCCGATCTCGCGGCGACGCTCGAGCACCGAGATGATCATCGTGTTGGCCACGCCGATGCCGCCCACGAGCAGCGCGATCCCCCCGAGCCCGACGAGCAACCCGGTGAACGCCTGATCTGCGGCGTACTTCGCGGCGAGCGCGTCGGACGGGCGCGAGACCGTCACGGCCTCCGGCTGCTGGGGGCTGACTGTCGCGGGCAGAAGCCGGCGCACCCGGTCGATCGACGCGTCGAGCGATCTCTCGTAGACGGCCGTCGGACTCCCGTCGTAGCCGAGCAGCTTTTCCGCGACGGGGATGCCGATGAATGCGCCCGTGTCGAGTTCGGGGGCGAGCGGCGAAGGCTTCAGAATGCCGAGCACCGTGAAGTACTGGCCGCCCAGCCACACCTGGGTGCCGGGGGTCACGACGCCGAGCAGCGACGCCGCATCCGATCCCAGCACGACGCCGGGGTACTGATCCGTCGCGGCGTTCAGCCACGTGCCGGCAGCGATCTCGGCCCCCGTCACCTCGAGCAGGTCGAGATCGGCGGCGTTCACCGTGAGGCCGCCCGTTGCGGCCGGGTCGATGAGCGAGGAGCGGTACACGTCGACCTTCGCGAGCTGGCCGAACCCGCTCGCCGACTCGACGCCGTCGATCATCCGGATCTTGCCGATCGTCGAGGCGGGCAGCTGCGTGTCGTCGCCCAGCTGCTGTTGGTTGGGCGCGACGCGCAGCAGGTTGGTCCCGAGCTGTGAGAGCTGATCGTTGAGCCGGGCCTGGCTGGAGCTGGAGATGCCGACGACCGCGATCATCGACGCGATGCCGATCGCGATGCCGAGCGCCGAGAGGATGGCGCGGGTGGGACGCGATCGCAGGCCCGAGGCGCCGAGACGCCAAACGTCGAGCCAGAGCAGACGCGAGCGAAGAGACGTGGCCGTGGACACGGGCACGGCGGCGCTCATGCGGTCACCCCCGCCCTGGCGGCCGCACTGTCGGCGATGACCCTGCCGTCGCGCACCGCGATGCGCCGGTCGAGACTCTCGGCCAGGTCGACGTCGTGCGTGATGACGACGACCGTCGTCCCCTGCGCGTTGAGTTCACGCAGCAGCGCGACGATGGACGCGCCCGACTCGGTGTCGAGGTTGCCCGTCGGCTCGTCGGCCAGCAGCAGCGGCGGGTCGGCGACCACCGCGCGGGCGATGGCCACGCGCTGCCGCTCACCGCCGGAGAGCTTGTTCGGCGTGTGGGTGTGGCGATGCGACAGTCCAACCCGGTCGAGCGCGCGGCGGGCGCGCTCCCGCCGTTCCGCGAGGGGGATGCCCAGATAGAGCAGACCGTCCGCGACGTTGTCGAGCGCCGAGACGCCTTCGGCGAGATGGAACTGCTGGAACACGAACCCGATTCGGTGGGCGCGCAGCGCCGAGAGCGCTTCGTCGTCGAGGGTCTGCACGTCGACGCCGTCGATGCGCAGGATGCCGCCGGTGGGATGATCCAGCGTGCCGATCAGGTTCAGCAGCGTCGATTTGCCCGAGCCGCTGGGCCCGACGATCGCAACGAGCTCCCCCTCGTCGACGCGCAGCGTGACACCGGCGCACGCGTTCACCGGCGGAGAGCCGAAAGAGCGCTCGACGGCCTCGAGCTCGATGACCGCCCTCATCGCTTCGGCCGTCTTCATCGCTTCGGCCGTCTTCATCGCTTCGGCACCAGGACATCGAGGCCCTCGGCGAGGCCGTCTCCCGACACCTCGACGCGGCCGCCCGCGAACATTCCGACCGTCACGGGAACCTGGCGTGTCGTACCGTCCTTCTGGACGATCTCGACGCCGAACCCGCCCCCCGGCGACCCGGATGACCCGGATGACCCGGGCAGCGCCAGCAGCGCATCGAGCGGCACCGACAGGACGTCCTTGCGCGATTCCGAGGGCAGATCCACGGTGACGCTCGCCCGCTGCAAGCCGTCTGCGGCCGCCGGGTCGTCGAGGACCACGGTGATCGGGATGACCTGCGTCGAGCCGCCGGCTGCGTCGCGTTCGACGACCTGACCGACCGAGACGACCTTTCCTGTCGTGGTCACGCCGCCGGGCAGGTGGACGGCCACCGGCGTGCCGAGCTGAGCGAGCTTCTGATCGGGCAGCTTGACGTCAGCGTGGATCTGCTGCGCAAAGTCTGAGATGCGGTACAGCGCCGTACCCGCGCCGACGGAGTCGCCGATCGCGGCCTTGACCTCACCGACGCGCAGATCGGTCGGCGCGAACACGATCCTGCCGAGCTCGATCGCGCCGGTCTGCTCCTGCCCCGTCGCCTTCTGCCAGGCCTTGATGGCCTGCGCGGTGTGCCACGTGAAGTGCTCGTCGGGCTCGGCATCGAAGAAGCCGAGATCCTTCAGTGACTGCTCGAGCTGCTGCACATCGGGGCCGTCCGCCATGCCCTGCGCGAAGGAGCGCCATGCGGGCACCGCGCCCCGGAACAGGTACACCGGAGCGTTGTCCACACGATAGAGCTCGCCCCCGACGCCGATGCGACCGCCGGCATCCGGCAGCTGAGTCAGGATGCCGCTGACGCCCGCGGGCAGGTCACGGGTGCCCGAGAAGTCGAGCGTTCCCGGCACCGTCTTGATCCCCGAGAGATCACCGCGCTGGATCTTCGCGGTCGCGCCGGGCACCTGCTGGTCGGCTGTCGCGACGGGGGCGGTGAACGCCCCCGCCACGACGATGCCGCCGGCCGCGACGAGCGCGCAGACGGCACCCGAGGCGATCCAGAGTTTCGCGCGGCGACCAGCGCGGCGCGTGTCGACGTCACGCATGATCAGTTTCCGGTGCTCGAGGTGGAGCTCGCGGCGCTGCCGCACTTCTGCTGGACGTCGTCCGAGGCATCCTGCGGCCACTGCAGGTTCTCGCCGGCCTTCGGGTCGGGCATGTCGTACCCGTTCGAGCGGTAGCATTCCGCGACCTGGCGTCCCCATTCGAGATTGGCTTTGTCGGCCGCCGCCTTCTCATCGGCACTCTGGGTCGGCCGACCCAACTTGTCGAGACACGTCTGGCTGGCGGCATTGGTGGCGTCGGCGCTGAGGCCGTTCGACTGTACCGCTACCGAACCGTCCGCAGACGGGTCGGGCATGTCGACGCCCTGGTCACGCATGCACTGCGCGAACGCGAGCTGCCACTCTTGCATCGACTGCGGTGCACCGGCGGCGCCGGGCGCGGCGCTCTTCCCGGGGACGGGCGAATTGGTCTGCGCCGGAGCCGAGCAACCGCTGAGGCCCAGGATGAGCGTCGGGATGGCGATCAGGGCAGCGAGGCCGCCGAGGCGGGCGCGGCGCGATGAACGAATGATCATGGTGGAGGTCCTTTCGAGAACGAGGGGGTCCCGACGCATCTCGCCGGATGAGCCCATTCCACGGGGGCGGACGTTATGTGGCCGTTCAAGGGGATCTTTAGGTGGGCGTTATGCCCGCGGTGCTTCACTGGGCGTATGCGCGTGCTGATCGTGGAAGACGAGGTGTACCTCGCGGATGCCATCCGAACGGGATTGCGTCGCGAGAGCATCGCCGTCGATGTCGTCCACGACGGCACCGCAGCCCTGGAGGCTCTGACGGTCAACGAGTACGACGTCGTCGTGCTCGACCGCGACCTCCCCGGCATCCACGGCGATGACGTCTGCGCGTGGATCGTGCAGAACCGGCCGGGATGCCGCGTGCTGATGCTGACCGCTGCCCGGTCGCTCCGCGACCGGGTGGACGGCTTCGAGCGCGGCGCCGACGACTACCTCGCGAAGCCCTTCGAGTTCCCCGAACTCGTCGCCCGGCTGCGGGCGCTCGATCGACGGGCGGGCGCGGCGCGACCGCCCGTGCTGGAAGGCGCCGACGTGCGCCTCGACCCGTTCCGCCACGAGGCCTACCGGGGCGGGCGGCTGCTCCGACTGACCAACAAGGAGTTCGCCGTGCTCGAGCTGCTCCTGCGCGCCGACGGCGGGGTGGTGAGTGCCGAGACCCTGCTCGAGAAGGCCTGGGACGAGAACGCCGACCCGTTCACCAACACGGTGCGGGTGACGATGTCGAACCTGCGGAAGCGCCTCGGCGAGCCGGCGCTGATCGACACCGTGCCGGGCGCCGGATACCGCTTCGTGGTGCGGGTGTGATGCGCGCCTCGTCAGAGAGCACGCCGCCGCAGCGGCGCCGCCTGACCCTCCGCGCGGCCCTCGCCCTCACCTTCACCTCGCTGCTCGCTCTCACTGGGGGCGCGACGATCCTGATCGTGACGGTCTTCATGCGGACCGTCCCCACGTATGAGTCATCCATGTCCTTCACGGTCACCTCAACGGATCCCGCGGCCGACCCCTCGCCGACGACGACGGCGGCGGACGGGGCGAACATGATGACCCAGCCCACGGGGCTGACGCTGCGCTCGGCCGGCGACATCCTGACCACGAGCCTGATCGTGTCGATCATCGTGCTCGTGGTCATCGTCGCGGCAGGGGCGATCATCGCGTGGGTCATGGCCGGGCGAATGCTCCGGCCGCTCCAGGCGGTCAACGCCGCCGCGCAGCGCGCCGGCAGCGGCGCCTTCGACCATCGCATCGGCCTGGGCGGCCCGCACGACGAGGTGCGCGACCTCGCCGACACGTTCGACGAGATGCTCGAGCGCCTCGAGCGATCGTTCGCGGCATCGCAGCGGTTCGCGGCGAATGCGTCGCACGAGCTGCAGACCCCGTTGGCGACGACGCAGACCATGCTCGAGGTGGCTCTCGCCGACCCGGATGCGAGCGCGGCTGAGCTGCGCGCGGTCTCGGCCCGGGTTCTCGAGACGAATCGCCGCAGCGTCGAGACCGTCTCGGCGCTGCTCGATCTCGCCGAGCTCGAGCAGCGCACGGTCGACGGGCATCCGACCGATCTGGCGGGTCTTGCCCGCGCTGCCGTACAGGAGCAGTCGGCAGACATCGCCGCACGCGGCCTGACCGTGCACGACGACCTGCCGGAGATCGCGCTCGTCCTGGGCGATGAGGTGCTGCTGCGGCAGGCGATCTCGAACATCGTCCGCAACGCGGTGCGTCACAACGTGGATCACGGCTGGGTGCGGTTGACCGGGTCGGCCGGTGCCGACGGAATCGTGCTCGCCGTCGAGAACACGGGCGCAGCCCTCGACACGTCGACCGTCGCCTCGCTCGCCGAGCCGTTCGTGCGAGCCGCCGGCCGCATCGCCCGCGACGAAGGACACGGCCTCGGGCTCGCGATCGTCGACAGCGTCATGCGGGCGCACGGCGGCGAGCTGCGCCTGCGGGCGCGCGCGGGCGGGGGTCTCGTCGCCGAGCTCGGGCTGCCCGCGGCAGGGCCCGCGGCACTGTCCGACGCGACGGAGCCGCACAGCACCAGGCCGTGACACGAAACGGCGCCCCGCCGAAGCCTGGCGGGGCGCCGCGACGTGCGGTGACGGGGGGATCACCGCACGCTGGCGGCCTTTCGGCGGCGCAGCGCCACCAGGCCGACACCGAGCACCAGCATGCCGAGGCCGAGCCAGATCGTGCCGTCGGGCGTCGTGCCACCGGTCGAGGCGAGCTCACCCGAAGTCGACACATCGCACGGCACGTCGGCGCCGAGCGGGAACGCGAACGAGACGGGGTCCATCGCGGTGCCCGCGGTGTAGAACCCGCCGAACGCGCTCGCCCCGGCGGCGGTGAGGGTGGTGGATGCCCCCGACCAGCTGATCCGCGAACCCGACACCGTGGCGGCGCCGAGCGACAGGGTCGCCAGCGCGACCCGGCCGTTCACGGCGGGGTTCCCGCCGTAGGCGGCGGAGGACACGTACGCGCTGAGGGTCGCCGTGCGGGAACCGGTCACCTGGATCGTCGGGTTCGAGATCTTCAGGTCGAGCAGGCCGCTGTGCCCCGTGAAGGTCGCGCCGCCGCCGTAGTTCACCCGACCGAGGTTCTCGTCGGCGTTGTAGGCGCCCGAGCCCGCACCCCAGGCGATGCTCGCCGATCCGTTCGCGATCGGCCCGTTGATGTAGCTGACGAAGCTCTGCTTCACGCCCCAGCTGATCGTGGCGCCCGCGACGGCCCGCGCCGTGCAGGTCGCGACGACCGCGGTCTCAGGGGCGCTGGCCGCCGCGGCCGACACCGAGAACACCTGCGACACCGAGAGTGCGCCGGCGGTGACGGTCAGCGTGTGCGAACCGGCGGGCAGGTCGCGCGGGATCGTCCCCGAGATCGAGAACGCGCCGGAAGAACCGGTCGTCGTCGTGCCGAGCACGACCGGGTCGGAGTACACCGTCGCGGTCACGGCGGCGCCGCTCGGGAAGCCCGTGCCGTTCACCGTGAGCGTGTCACCCTGCACGACCGAGCCGGCGCTGAGCGTGATGGCGGGCGTGGCGGGAGTGACGGGAGTGACGATGGGCGGCACGTCATCCGCGAAAGTGAGCGCGGTGAACGTCGAGAAGGGCGCGTAGGTCGACCCGCCGCCCGCGTAGGTGCGGATGCCGAAGCGTGCGCCCTGCGGAGCCGAGGCGAGCTCGATCGCCGTGAGCGTGGTCGTGAACGAGCCGTCCGCGGAGATCGGGATGCCACCCGCCGCTGCACCGCCGATCGTCGCGACGTCATCCGCGCCGACGGCCCACTTCGTGTAGTCGGCACCGCGACCCGCCGAGGTCCACGTCTCGCCCACGTAGTAGCCGAACGCGACGTACGTGCCGCCGAACTTGCCGGTCAGCGGCGGACGCGTGCCGTCGGTGGCCGGCGCGCTGGGCACGAAGCCGGTGCCCGTCACGGTGACGGTCTCGCCCGCGGCATCCAGACCGGTCGTCTTCGACACCGTCACCGTCGGAGCGGTGGGCGTCGGCACGCTGGGCGTCCCGGTGATGACATACGGGGTGGCGGCCGAGCTCGAGCCGGTGTGCGCCGCGGGGTCGGACGGCGTGAAGGTCGCGGTGAGCGAGCGGGTGCCGACGGCGAGCGCCGTGGTCGACAGCGTCGCCGTTCCGCCGGCGACGGCAGCCGACCCGAGAACGGTGGCGCCGTCCGAGAACGTGACCGAGCCTGCCGCCGCCGGTGCGACGGTCGCCGTCAGCGTGACGGATGCCAGGGCGGCCGCGGTGCCGTTCGGTGACGCCTGCAACGAGGTCGTCGTGGGCTGCGCGACGGGCGCGGGCGGTGCGAGCACCGACGCGCTGAAAGTGAGCGGGTCGAGCGGCATGCCCGCGCCGTAGAAGCCGGCGAAGGCCTGCGCGCCGGCCGCCGTCAGCACGGCGGGGGCGGCCGTCCAGGTCGCGACCGATCCCGAGCTGGTCGGGGTGCCGAGGGTGACAGTTGCGAAGGCGACATCCGCGTAGACCGTCGCCGTGGCCGACCCCATGGGCTTCGACGTGACGTCGGCGTACAGCGTGGCGGCGGTGCCGCTCGTGACCGTGATCGTCGGATTCTCGAGGGTCAGGTCGAGCTGCCCGCTGTGACCGGTGAAGTGGATGCCACCGTCGTACGACACCGACCCCGAGGTCAGCCCCGAGGCGATGCTGCCCGTGCCGCTCGACCAGACGAACGGTGCGGTGTCGGTGACGGCGCCGATGCTCGAGATCGAGCCCGAGGCGATCGGTCCGGTCACGTAGCTGCGGAACGACTCTTTTATCCCCCACGTGAGCGTGTTGTCGGCGGCCGCCTGCGCGGGCGCGGCGATGCCGACGACGGTGCCGGCGGCGACGAGTGCGGCGGTCGAGAGTGCGGCCAAGGCGCGCCGGAACGACGGCCTTCTGTTGTGTTCCACGAGGGAGCCTCCAGAGGGTTGGGACAGCGACATGCAGCGGACAGCGGAAGTTCAGCGGGCGTACGGGAAACACCCAGACTCAATGTAGCTTAGCCTAACCTAACTTAGGATCCATGCACATGCACACCTCACGCCGACCGCCGCGGCAGCACGACGGGGCGCCCGGTGTCGAGGTCGGCGATGACGCGCACGGGCGTGCCGTACACCGCGCCGATGCGCTCTTCCGTGAGCACGTCGGCGGGAGCGCCGAGCGCCACGAGGCATCCGGCATCGACCATCGCGACGTCGTCTGCGTAGGCGGCCGCGAGCGACAGGTCGTGCAGCACGACGACCACCGCGCGGCCGCGCGCCGCGAGGTCGCGGGCGATGCGCAGCACCTCCTCCTGGTGGCGCAGATCGAGGGCCGCGGTCGGCTCGTCGAGCATGACGATGCGGGTGTCTTGCGCGAGCACGCGGGCGAGTGAGACGCGCGCCTTCTCGCCCCCCGACAGCGACGGGTAGTCGCGACCGGTCAGGTGTGCGACATCGGCGCGGGCCGTCGCGTCGGCGATGAGCTGCTCGTCGGCATCCGCCCGCTCGGTGCCGATCCAGGGTGCGCGCCCCATCTCGATCACGTCGCCGGCCGAGAACGAGAACGCCACGTGGTTCGCCTGCAGCAGTACGGCGCGCGTGCGCGCGAGCTCGCGCGTCGACCAGTTCCGCAGCGGCCGCCCGTCGAGCAGGACCTCACCCGCGCTCGGCGCGACGTCGCCGGTCAGGATGCCGAGCAGCGTCGACTTGCCCGCGCCGTTCGGGCCCACGAGCGCCAGCACGCGCCCGTAGGCGATGTCGAGCGTGACGTCGTCGAGGATGCGCGCGCCGCCGACCCGGTAGCCGACCCCGCACACGGTGAAAGCTGTGCCGGTCATGTCCACCCGCCCGCCTTCCGCCGATTGCGACGGATCAGCCAGTAGAAGAACGGACCGCCCACGAGCGAGGTGAGCACACCGATGGGCAGGTCGGCGGAGGGGATGACCGTCCGCGCGAGCAGGTCGGCGTACACCAGCACCGTCGCGCCGCCCAGCAGCGACGCGATGAGCAGCGTGCGATTGGCAGGCCCGAGCAGCATGCGCATGATGTGCGGCACGACGAGACCGACGAACGAGACGATCCCGACGAACGCGACGGCCGCGCCCGTCAGCAGCGCGACCAGGACGATCGCGACGATGCGCAGTCGCTCGACCCGCACGCCGAGGTGCGCGGCGGTCCGATCGCCGAGCGCCAGCAGGTCGAACTGGCGCGCAAGAGCGAGGGCGAGGGATGCCGCGGCGACGCCGACCACGGCGACGATAGCCACCTCGGCCCAGCGCGATCCGTTCATCGATCCGAGCTGCCAGAAGATGATCTGCTCGCGCGACGCGGTGTCGCCCGCGAACATCAGCACCGCGAGCGCCGCCCCCGTGAAGGCGTTGACGGCGATGCCGGTGAGGATCAGCGTGACGGACTCGGTGCGCCCCTGAGTGCGGGCCGTGGCGTAGACGATGAGCGTCGCGGCGAGGCCCCCGCCGAACGCGAACACCGCCGTCGTCCAGCCGCCGAGGGCCGTGGACGCCGTCAGCCCCAGCGTGATCGCGGTCGCCGCACCGACCGCGGCGCCGGCCGAGACGCCGACGACGCCGGGCTCGGCGAGCGGATTGGCGAAGATCGCCTGCATGACGGCGCCCGCGACGGCCAGCAGCGCACCCACCAGCAGCGACATGACGACGCGGGGGAAGCGGATCTGCCACAGCGTCTGCTCGACGAGCGGCGCGACGGGCGCCCAGTCCTTCACCCACGGGTTGTCGACGCCGATGGCGCGCAGCAGCGAGCCGATGACCTCGAGCGGTCCGACGGCGAGCTGGCCCGTGCCTGCGGAGAGCACGATGCCGATCGCGAGCAGCGCCGCCGTCACGCCGTAGACCGCGGCGCGGCGGCCCCGGAGCGCGCGTTCGGTCGTGCTCACGGAGCATCCCCCGTGGCATCCGGCGCATAGATGGCGCGCGCCAAGGCATCCAGCGTCTCTGCCGATCGCGGGCCGAACGACAGGATCTGCCCGTCGGCCATATCGACGAAGCGGCGGTGCTGGCCGGCGGTCGTCAGGGCGATCGCCGGCTTGTCGGCGAGCAGACCGTCTACTCCCCCGACCGACTCGAGCCCGCCCGTCATGACGAGGATCAGGTCGGGGTCGGCGGCCACCATCGCCTCGTCGGTCAGCGGCTGCATGCCCTTCCAGCCCAGCTCGGCGGCGACGTCGATGCCGCCCAGCCCCTCGATGAGCTGATCGGCGCCGGACTCCGTCCCGAACAGGTAGTACACCCCCGCCGATCCGCGCAGGTAGAGGAACACGATGCGCAGGCGATCGGGGCTCTCGACGGGGGCGATCGCGGCGATGTCCGCGATCGTGGCATCCACCTCACGTGTGATGCGCTCAGCGAGCAGCTCGCCCGCCTCCGGTGCGCCGAAGACGGCGGCCACGGCACGGGCGAGGTCCGCCGCGCCGGCGTAGGATGACGACTCTTCGACGAACACCACGGTGATGCCGACGTCGCGCAGCTGCTGCACGACGTCGGCGGGCCCGATGCTGCCGTCGGTGATGACGAGCGTCGGGTTCTGCGCGATGACGGCTTCGGCGTTCACGGAATGGCCGTTCGAGGTGATGACCGGCAGGTCTTCGGAACCCGGGAAGGACGTCGAGATGTCGCGCCCGACGAGGCGATCGGCGAAGCCGAGGCCCGCGACGGTCGCGGCGAGCGAGCCCGAGAGGTCCATCGCGACCACGCGCGACGTATCGGTGACCGTCACCTCGACGTCACCGTCGAGGTCGTGCGAGGTGAGCGTGACCGGAAGACTCTGAGCCGGGTCGTTCGCGACCGGGTCGATCTGCGCGGCGCCGAGCACGGCGGTCGACGGGCCCTCGTAGCTCTTCGGATCGTTGAGTGTCGTCAGCTGCGACAGCGGCACCCGGGCCGCGGGGGTCGCCAGTTCGACCTTGCCGCGGCTGTCGATGGCGCACGCGGACAGCGCGAGCGTGGCGGCGACGACCAGGGCGGCCGCGAACCGGCGGCGCGTGCGGGTCATGGCTGCGGGGTCCCGTCGCCCGGGGTCTCCGCGGCGGCGTCTGCCGCGGCTCGCGCGCTCCGGCGGCGACGGGTCACCACAACCGGGATGACGACCCCGGCGACGGCGAGCGCGGCGGCGGCGCCGACGAGCACACCCCACGAGGTCGCTCCGATGCCCGCGGCATCCGTCTCATCGCTCGTCAGCGCGGTCGTGACGGTCGGTTCGGGGGTCTGCGCGGGTGCGGCCACGGGCGTCGGCACCGGGCAGTCGGCGACGATGCGGATGCTGATCGGGTCGAACGCGGTGCCCGCCTCGTAGTTGCCGAAGGCCGCGAACCCGTCGGCGGTGATGGCGGTCGGGGCGGCTGTCGCGGCGATCTCGACGGCGCCTGTCGCGCCGCCGTCGCGCGGCGTGATGGTCGCGCCGCTCAGATCGACGTCGACGAAGGGCACTTGCGTGAGGGTCTGCATCGCGGTGTCGCCCGCCATCGCGGCATCCATCGGCACGCTCGCGACGTCGAGCCGCAGCACCGCGTGCGCCCCGCTGTCGATGACGAGGGTGGGGTTCGCGACGGTCGTGTCGAGCAGTCCGTCGTGGCCGGTGAAGCGGATGCCACCCGCGAACGCGATCTCGGCGGGGACGCCCTCGGGCGAGGTGGTGCCGGTCGCGGCCTGCCACGTGAACGCCGGCGTCGCGTAGCCGGCGCCGTCGATCGCCTGCCATTCGCCGTGCGCGATCGACCCCGAGATGTAGGAGCGGAACGATTCTTTGAAGCCCCACGTCAGGTCGGCGGCGGAGACGGTGCACGTGTCGGCGGCGGGAGTCGCGGCGGCGGCCGCGGGCTCGACGGCGTGGGAGGAGAGCGCGGCGAAGAAGGATGCGACGAGGGCTGATGCAGCCAGGGCGCGGCGGAAGGACAGCGGCGGGCGCACGATGGGCTCCAGCGGATCGGCGGTGCACGCGGGGGGCGCACAAGGTAAGGAAAGGCTTACCTATCTTCACTCTATCCACAGATCCCGGCGCGCGCTCGCGCAGGGCGGCTCGCCGCTAGGGCCGCAGCGGCAGCAGTGCCGCGAGGTCGGCGCGCGTGCCGGACGCCGCGATGCGGCCCGACGCGAGGGCATCCGCCCACGGTTCGGCGCCCGTCGCGAGGGCGATCCAGGTCGCGGCATCCATCTCGACGACGTTCGGCGGCGTGCCGCGCGTGTGTCGCGGCCCCTCGATCACCTGCACGGCGCCGAACGGCGGCACGCGCACCTCGACAGTGTTGCCGGGCGCCTTCTCGACGAGCAGCTGCAGCAGGTACCGCACCGCGGTGGCGAGGTCGGTGCGGGCGGGCGTGGCCCCGGCATCCGTCGCCGCGCCGACGGCGGCAAGCGCCGCACGCCCGTCGCCTGTCTCAATCCGCCGCGCCATTCCTCCACGCTAGTGCGCCCGGTCATCGCTCCGGCGCGTACCGTTTGCAGGATCACTCCCGCCCCGCGCCGGCGCGAACCCCGTCGTTCCGGCCGTCGACCCGGCGCACGCCGCCATCGGTCCTGCAATCGGTACAGCCAGGGCGAGAGACGCCGGGCCGGGCCTGCGGCGCGGGCTTCGCGCGCACCCGCTCGGTAGGCTGGGCGCGTGCGCATTCTCGTCCTCGGTTCCGGTGCCCGCGAGCACGCCATCCTGCTGGCGCTGAAGGGCGAGGGCGGTCACGAGCTGTTCGCCGCGCCCGGCAACGCCGGCATCGCGGCCGATGCCGCGATCGTCGCGGGCCTCGACCCGAACAGCCCCGTCGCCGTGACCGACTACGCCAATGACGAGGCGATCGACCTCGTGATCATCGGCCCCGAGGCGCCGCTCGTGGCGGGCGTCGCCGACGCGTTGCGTGAACGGGGCATCCCCGTGTTCGGGCCGGGCCGGGCCGCCGCGCAGCTCGAGGGCTCGAAGGCGTTTGCGAAGCGGATCATGGATGCCGCGGGCGTGCCCACCGGCCGCGCGACGCGCGCGACGACCCGCGCCGAGGTCGAGGCGGCGACCTCTGAGTACGGCGCCCCCTACGTCGTCAAGGCCGACGGGCTCGCCGCCGGCAAGGGCGTCGTCGTGACCGAGGACCGCGCCGCCGCGCTCGCGCACGCCGATACCTACCTGCCGGTGGGCCCCGTGCTCGTCGAGGAGTTTCTCACCGGCCCCGAGGTCTCGCTCTTCTTCGTCAGCGACGGCGACACCGTTCGCGCCCTCAGCCCCGCGCAGGACTTCAAGCGCGCCTACGACGGCGACGCCGGCCCGAACACGGGCGGCATGGGCGCCTACTCGCCGCTGCCCTGGCTCGCGGAGCAGTTCGGGAGTGAGGATGCCTTCGTCGAGCTCGTCACCCGCGAGGTCGCCCAGCCCGTCATCGACCAGCTCGACCGCGAGGGCACGCCCTTCATCGGGCTGCTCTACGCGGGGCTCATCCTGACACCGCAGGGCATCAAGGTGATCGAGTTCAACGCCCGCTTCGGCGACCCCGAAACGCAGGTCGTGCTGGCCCGGATCACGTCGCCGCTGTCTCGGCTGCTGCTGTCGGCCGCGGGCGGTTACCTCGAGGACGAGCCCGCGCCGACCTTCGCCGAGACGGCAGCCGTCACGGTCGTGCTCGCCAGCGAGGGGTACCCCGAGGCACCCCAGACCGGCCGGCCGATCGAGGGGCTGCGGGCCGCGGCATCCGTCGACGGAGTCCACTTGGCGCACGCGGCCACCGCTGCGCCCGATGCCCCCGGCGGCGACCTGATCTCGACCGGCGGGCGCGTGCTGAACGTCGTCGCCGTCGGCGACACCTTCGCCCAGGCCCGCGAGCGCGCCTACGCCGCGCTTGGCGAGATCACCCTCGAGGGTGCGCACTTCCGCACCGACATCGCGGCGGCCGTCGCCGACTGAGCGGGATCGCGTGGCCGGCGCACCCCCGCTCGGCGCGGCCGCGCGTCAGCGCTTCAGCAGGTGTGCCGGGCGCTGCATGAACAGCACCGCCACGACGCCGATGAGCAGAACGGATGCCGGCAGCAGCATCGACTGCGCCATCGCGCTCGAGAACCCGGCGACCACGAACTCGGGCAGCTGACCCGATCCGAAATCTCCCCCGGCATCGCCCGCGCCGGGCAGGTTCGCCTCGAGGCGGCTCTGCATGAAGGCGGCGATCGCGGCCGAGCCGAGCACCGATCCGATCGTGCGCGTCGTGTTGTAGATGCCCGATCCGGCGCCGGCCTGGCGCGGCTCGAGGTTGCGCGTCGCGGTCGTCGCCAGCGGACCCCACATGCCCGACTGGCCGATGCCCATGAGCGCCGAGGGCAGCAGGAACATCCAGATCGGCGTGTCGGGGTTCATCAGCGCCGCGTACCAGAACAGCGCAATCGTGGTCAGCAGAAGGCCCGGCACAAGCAGCAGTCGCGGGTCGAAGCGGTCGAGCAGTCTCCCGGCGAAGGGTGCCAGCACACCGGCGAGCACGGCCATCGGGATGAGCAGCAGGGCCGACTCGGTCGGTGTGAGTCCGCGCGCGAGCTGGTAGAAGAACATCATCGGCAGCGACATGGCTGTCACGGTGAACCCGACGGTGGAGATGCCGATGTTCGCGATCGAGAAGTTGCGGTCGCGGAAGAGCCCCAGCGGCACGAGCGGCTCGCTCTTCGTCTTCGCCTGCTGCCAGATGAACACGGCCATGACGACGACACCGCCGACGATCATCGCCCAGACCCAGGGGGCCCAGTCGAACTTCTCACCCTCTTGCAGGCCGAAGACGATCAGGAAAAGCCCGATCGCGCTGAGGAAGACGCCCAGGATGTCGAAGCGGTGCTCGTGCTGCTCGAGGTTCGGCACGAGAATCCACGCGAGCACGAAGCCGACGACGCCGACCGGCAGGTTGATGAAGAAGATCCACTCCCAGCCGAAGCCGTCGACGAGAAGGCCGCCCGCGAGCGGGCCGACGAGCATGGCGACACCCGAGGTCGCGCCCCACAGGCCCATCGCGGCGCCGCGGCGGTTCGCCGGGAAGGTGCGCGTGATGACCGCCATCGTCTGCGGAGTCATGAGGGATGCCCCGAGCCCCTGCACCGCGCGGAACACGATGAGCATCTCGAGGCTGCCGGACAGACCGCAGCCCAGGGATGCCAGGGTGAAGATCGCCAGCCCGATGAGGTAGATCCGCTTCGGTCCGAACCGGTCGCCGAGGCGGCCCGTGATCAGCAGCGGCACGGCGTAGGCGAGCAGGTAGGCCGAGGTGACCCACACGACGTTGTCGAGGTTGTTCGTGTTCGGGTCGAGCGCCGCCTTGATCGCGGGGTTCGCGACCGAGACGATCGTCGTGTCGACGAGGATCATGAAGAACCCGATGACGAGCGCCCAGAGCGCGGGCCAGGGGTTGCGTTCGGAGGTCGAGGCGGGCGCGGGTCGGGTGTCGGTCCCTGAGCTTGTCGAAGGGTCGGTCATGAGCGTGCGGCTTCTCTCTGTGCCAGGTAGCGATCTGTCTTCTCGTGTGCTCCCCACACGAAGTCGGGGTGGGCCAGCCGGTTGAGGAAACCGGCGAGCCAGTCGTGGTCGGCGGCGAGGAGGGCTCCCTCGCGGTCGATCTCGACGAGGTACTGATCGAGGACACCCTTCGCGAGCGCCCCCGCTCGCCCGCGCTGGTGCACGTCGCGGGCCGCGGCCAGCCCGGCGAGGCGCACGCGGAGCAGCGCGATCGTCTCTTCGCGGCTCAGGTTGTGGGCTTCGGCGAGCGCGACGCGGAATTCGACGGGGCGATCGAGCAGCGGAAGCTCGCGGCGCACCCACTCGATGACGGCGGCGTCACCGGCATCCGTCAGCGCATACGTCGTGCGTTCCGGACGGTTGCCATCGCGGTCCACGCCGACCTCGGCGAGCAGTCCGCACTTCTCGAGGCGAGCGACGGTGTGGTACATCGTGCCGTTCGTGAGCGACACGATGCGATCGTCGTGGCGCTGACGCATGAGGCGGATCATCTCGTACGGATGCATGTCGTCTTCGCGCAGCAGCGCGAGCACCATCACCCCGAGCGGGGTCAGGCGGGTGAGGGCATCCTTCATGAGTACTCCGTGTCGACTAGTCCACATGGACTATACATGCGATGGCAGACGTGGTCGATACCCTCAGCGCATGGATGCCGCGGCTCAGGAGCATGCCCACGCGATCTTCGATCCCATCGTGGATCGTCTGTTGCGGCTCGACGACGTCGATCTGGGTCCGATGTTCGGGGTGACCGGCGTGCGCGTGCGCGGCAAGGTCTTCGCCTGCATCGGCTACGACGCCGACCTCATGCTGAAGATCCCGCAGAGTCGCGCCGACGAACTCGAGGCCGAGGGCATCGCCCGGCGGGTCGTGATGCAGGGCCGCGCCATGCGCGAGTGGGTGTTCGTGGATGCCTCGCACGCGAGTCTCTGGGAGGGCCTCGCCGACGAGGCGCACGCGTTCGTCGACGCGATCACGCCGCGGTGATCTCGGGGCTCGGAGTCAGGGCGTCGGCGTCTCGCCGGCGCGCTCGACGATCACGCCGATCTGGGTCCGATTGCGCGCCCCGAGCTTGAGTCGCGCCTGCTGCACGTGCGTCTTCACCGTCGTGAGTGAGACATGCAGCGCCTGCGCGATCTCTGCGTCGGTCTCGCCTGCCGCGACGAGGCGAGCCGCGTCGCGCTCGCGATCGGTCAGCGTCCGGAACAGCTCGGCCGCCTTCTGTCGAGCGTCGGATCCGGTTTCCGCGACGAGACGCTCGACGAGCGCGCGCGTATGCCGGGGCGACAGGAACGCGTCACCCCGGGCCACCGTCAGAACGGCCTCTGCGAGGGCGTCGGGCGCGGTGTCCTTCAGGATGTAGCCGTAGGCGCCGGCATCCAGCATGCGCTGGACCATGTCGGGCGTGCCGATGCTCGTGATCGCGACGACCTCGGTGTCTACCTGATCGAGGATCGCGCGCGTCGCCTCGACGCCGTCCATCCCGGGCATCTGGATGTCCATCAGCACGACATCAGGGCGGTGCGATCTCGCGAGGGCGATGGCCTCGACGCCGCCCGCCGCGGTGCCGACGACGTCGATGTCGGTGCGCGGCCCGAGGATTCCGGTGATGGCGGCGCGCACGAGGAAGTCATCATCGACCACGAGCACACGCACGGCGCGCTGTTCGGGAGGGACGACCACACCGCCACGATATCGTCACGCTCCGACGCGACGTCGCCGGATCACTCCCAGGGAAGGCTCACGTCCGCGAGGAACTGCCCCTGGTGCGGACCGATCCACGCGGTGCCGCCGATCGATGCCGCGCGCCCTCGGATGCCCTCGAGGCCATGCCGCCCACCGGGAGCCGGGAAGGAGACGGGCACCAGCGGATTGGAGATGCGCACGCGGATGCCACGTTCGGGCGCGGCATCGACAAACACCTCGACGGGTGCGCCGGGCGCGTGCTTCATGACGTTGGTGAGCAGTTCCTGCACCACCCGGAATGCGGCGGAGTCGTGGAGCGGGTCGAGGCGTTCGATGCTCTCGACGACGACGTACGCGTTGGTGGCGTGGCCGGTGGCGCGCAGGTCGGCGAGCAACTGCGCCGTCTGCCGCAGCGACGCACGCGCGGACGGGCGCACGTCGGTCACCTCGTCGCGAAGGCCGCCGACGACATCGCGCACTTCTTCCAGGGCGGCGTGCGCTTGGCGCCGCACGAGCTGCGCCCACTCCGTGAGGGCGGGATCGACGGGAGCCGCCGCGGCCTGCGACTCGAACGCCCCCGCAGCCAGCGCCATCGACGACAGGCGATGCCCGAGTCCGTCGTGCAGGTCACGCGCGATGCGCTCACGCTCGGCTTGGCGTGCCAGCTGCTCGTCGAGTTCGTCGGCGCGCTGGTGCAGCTGGGTCGCCCGCTGGCGACTGAGAGAGGCATCCACTCGCGCGCGTCGATAGGCGACGACCACGGCGAGCAGTCCGAGACTGAGCGCGGCGATCACGACCGAGCTGATCGCCCACGCGGGGTCATCGCGCGCCGTGTCTCGCGACAGCAGCCAGACGAGCGCCGTTCCCCATCCTCCGAAGACCTCGCGGAGGACGTAGATCGCGACGGCTCCGATCGTCACAGCCCATGTCAGGGCCCTGCGGCGCGGCCACCGCAGCAGCACGTGGAAGCTCGCGACGAGCGCAAGCGCATAGGACGTGCCGACGAGCAGGAGAACGCCGCCGGCCACCGCCGTGGCGAGCGGAAATCGCGCACGGAAGAAGACCGTGACCCAGCAGACGAGGGCGAGGAATGCGACCAGCCCTCCGCGGGCGGTGATCTGCGCCGTCGGCTCATCGCCGCGAACGAAGTCGGCGCCGCCGGGTACGTTCATCACGCACGTGATGTCGAAGAGGACTCCGAAGACGAACAGGCCCGTGGAGCGGGTGCCGTTCAGCACCGCATCCCACCGGCTCGCTCGGGTACGGGCGGCGCTCATGGCTCGAGCTTACGAAGTGCGCACGACACCGGCATCCATCGAACGGTCGGCGGTTTCGGATCGATCGGTCAGCTGAGGGCGACCGATCGCAGGAGGTCGCCTTCTGCCGAGCGCGCCACGCTTGCTCGTGAGACGTTCGCGCACACCTTCGACGTGACCGTCTCGCTCGTCCGCAACACACACTAGGAATCACGAGGACCTCTCATGTCGTTCGATGCCACGCCGCCCCCCGCTCCCCAGCTGCCTCCGGTCGGGACGTCGCAGCCCGCCTACGACGCACCCGCGGCACCGGGGCTCGCACCCACGCTCGCACCCGGGTCGAGCGACAAGTCGTTCATCGCGACGTGGCTGCTCTCGTACCTGCTGGGCATCTTCGGCGCCGACCGGTTCTACCTCGGCAAGATCGGCACGGCGATCATCAAGCTCGTCACCTTGGGCGGTCTGGGCATCTGGTGGCTCGTCGATCTGATCATCACGCTGACCGGCAACGCGACGGATGCCCGTGGAAACAAGGTGCGCGGCAAAGGCAGGGAGCCGATGATCGCGTGGATCGTGACGGGTGTGCTCGTGCTGGCCGGGTGGGGACTCGGCGCGGCGAACGGCAGCGCGGGTTCGCATCCGGTGGCATCCGTGGCGACGCCCGCAAGCGAGACCGAGGCGGCGACGCCCGCCGAGACCGAGGCAGCGACGCCCAGCACTCCGAGCGAGGCGGTGACGCCGACCGCGGCGGCACCCGCCGAGCCGGAGCTCACCCTCGCGCAGCGCAATGCCGTCGACAAGGCGGGGACCTACCTGACGTACCTTCCTTTCTCTCGAGAGGGCCTCATCGCGCAACTCGAGTTCGACAAGTTCTCTCCCGAAGATGCCTCCTTCGCGGTCGACCACGTGACGGTCGACTGGAACGAGCAGGCGGCGAAGAAGGCCCAGAGCTATCTCGACACGATGTCGTTCTCGCGCGACCAGCTCGCCGGCCAGCTCGAGTTCGACAAGTTCACGCCCGACCAGATCGCCGCCGGCCTGGCCGCAGTCGGATACTGAGATCGGATACTGAAAGGTGAGCGCGGCGGTCGGCTGATGCGCCGCGCTCACACCCTCCCCCCGACGAACGGACACTTCGATGGAAACCAGCGCCCTGCTGACCTGGACTCTTCAACAGGAGATCCCCGTGCCCGCCGATGTCACGCCGCTGCTCACGCAGGGCGAGCAGGCGGTCGCCTCGTTCAAGACGTTCCGCGACTCGGCGACGTTCACGACGAAGCGGCTCATCGTGCGCGATGCACAGGGCCTGACCGGCAAGAAGATCGAGATCTACTCACTGCCCTATGCGGCGATCAACATGTGGTCGTCGGAGAACGCGGGCGTACTCGACTGGAACTCTGAGATCGAGCTCTGGACCCGAGCGGGCCACATCAAGATCAAGCTCGGCAAGGGCGCAGACGTGCGTCGCATCGACAGCTTGATCGCGTGGGCAGTGCTCAACCACTGAGCATCAGAACGGCGGCGGCGCCTCGCTGACGAGCCCGGTGGGCGTGACGACCTGTGCGGTGCCGTCGGGGCGGGATCGGAACCGGATGCGCGTGCGATGTCGGACCGTGTGATCGGGAGGGCACAGCGGTCTCAGTGAGGCGAGGTCGGTCGAGCCGCCGCGCGACCACTCGATGATGTGGTCGATATCGGCGTCGACGGCGAGGCGCGTGCAGCCGTCGCGCGCGCACGTGCCGTGCTGAAGGATCAGCAGGTCGCGCTGCGCCTTCGTCGGACGGTAGCGGCGGCGGTCGAGGTCGACGATGACCCCGCGGACGGGGTCGGTGATCAGCCGCCGGTAGCTGGTCGCGTCGAGGAAGAGCTGCTTCGCGGTGAGCGGGTCGAGCGTCGGGCCACCGACGATGCGCGCCTGTTCGGCCCAGCCGCTGCCGCCGCACACGGTGCAGGTGCCGTGCTCGTCGACGAGAGTGCCGGCGGTGAGGCCGACGGGCACGGTGACGAACACCTTCACCGTGGTGGCGGTGGGTGTTCCTTCGCCGCGGAGCCAGGCCGACACCAGATCGGCGCGGATCTGGTCGCGGCTGCGACCCTCGCGACGATCTTTCTGCAGGTTCTTCGCGGTCGAGGTCGCACGTCGCTTGGCCGCGATCGCCTCGATCGCGGGCACCAGCACGTGAATCCACGCCATGCCGTCTTCGGGATCGTCGAAGATCACCCGCCGCTGGTCGAGCGCGTCGACATGGCGGCGCACGGTGTCGCGCGCGTCGAGGCGGTCGAGCAGAACGCGCAAGCGCCGCCGAAACGCGCCCGGCGTGAGCGAGAGAACCCAGTCGGATGCCTGAGAGTCGACCATCGCGATCGCCGCCGCAGACGCCTCGCGCTCGGCATCCGTCGCGTCGACGGCGGGCCGCAGCCGCACGAGCGCGTCGACCGTCGCCTCGACGAGCGAGAACGCGGCGAACCCCTCGCGTGCGCGGCGCCACAGCTCGGGCAGCTGAGCACGGGCCGTCGTCGCGACGCGGGCGAGGCCCCGGATGTGCCCTTCGGGCAGCTGCACCCGCAGGGCGACCTCGAGCAGCACCGCCGATTCGGCGGCGCGCAGCCCGTCATCGCCGGTCAGGTGGGTGTAGATGTGCGGGTTCGCGGCCGCGAACCGGAGCGCGTCGCTGATGCCGTCGGCCAGCCGCGCGGCACCCTGATTGGCGGAGTGCCGACTCGGAATGAGGTCGTTCAGCATGTACCCCATCGCCTCTTCGGCGGTGACCTGCATGACCTCTTCCATAGCTCCCACAGTAGGAGGGGCCTCCGACATCGGGGCGGGCCGCGGATGCCCCGGGCGAAGCAGCCCGCACGCCCACGCCGACGAGGTGTAGCACGTGGTGGCACACCATGGCATCCGGTGCTAATCTCTGCCCCATGGGCACCCCGGCGGAGATCAGTCAACGAGACCTGCGCATGCGGTCACGCGAGATCATGGATGCCATCGAACACGGCGAGTCCTTCACCGTGACGCGGGACGGTCGCGGCATCGGCGAGCTGATCCCCCTGCGCCGCACCCACCGTTTCGTCGCCCGCGACGAGTTCGCGCGCGCTTCGCGAAACATGCCGGTCGTCGACCCCGACCGGCTGAGGGCAGACGTCGATGCGGCGATAGATCCAGGCCAGGACGACCCGTTCGAGCGGGCGATGCGGTGAGCCTTCCCACGCGCGGAATGCTCGACACGAACATCCTCATCCTTCGTCGTGCGATCGATCCCGCGCTCCTCCCCGATCAGGCCGCGATCAGCACCGTCGTGCTGGGAGAGCTCGCCGCGGGCGTGCACCTCGTGCGCGCAGAGCTGCCCGACAGTCAGAGGGTGCGCTCGGACCGCCTCGCCCTCCTGCAGCAGGCGGAATCCGAGTTCGATCCGATCCCTTACACTGGCGACGCCGCGCGCATGTACGGCCGCATGAGCGCCGCAGTGCTCGGCCTCGGCCGAACGCCGCGCACCCGAGCCGCCGACCTCATGATCGCCGCCACCGCTGCAGTCGAAGCGTTGCCGCTGTACACGACCAACCCCGACGACTACCGCGGGCTCGACGCGCTCGTCGAGATCGTGGCGGTGCCGCGGCCCGCGATATCGGGACGTCGACCCTTGCCGTGACCGGTCTCTCCACACCTGCCCGTTTCAGCGATTTCTCCACCGTTCTGCGCCACCCGCCGTGAAGGTACCCACGCCGGGCGTAGCCTCCTGGTGCGCGTCGGAACACGGCGCCACAATGGGAGGGTGTTCATGTCTGTCGAAACGATCACCATCGTGATCAGCGCTGCAGGGCTCGCCTTGAGCCTCGCAGCGTGCTTCGCGTGGCTGATCCGCCGCGCGGACGCGCAACTCGAGAGATTCAGCACGCAGCTCGACGCACGATTCACGAGACTCGAGAATCGGTTCGACGCAAGGTTCGCGCAGGTCGAGCGAGAACTGGTCGAGGTCAGGATTGCCGTCGCGCGCATCGAGGGGCCGCCCCGTCACCTGATCACGGCACGCTGACCCGACCGGATCTCGAATCGATGGCGGAAGCCCCAGGCCCGCGATAATGGTCCCGTGACGGATGCTGCCCTCGACCTGCCCGGCTGGACCCATGTGTACTCGGGCAAGGTGCGCGACCTGTACCGCCCTGAGGCAGGCTCGGGGACAGAGGCGGGCGACCCCTCGACAAGCTCGGGGACCGAGCCAAGCTCGGGGACCAAGCCAGGCTCCGGGACAGAGGCGGGCGACCGGATGCTCGTCGTCGCGAGCGACCGGGTCAGCGCGTTCGACCACGTGCTCGCGCCGGGCATCCCGGGCAAGGGCGAGCTGCTCACGACGCTGAGCCTGTGGTGGTTCGACCAGCTCGCGGGGGCTGACGGGGGCCGAGGCATCCCGAATCACCTCACGGGCGAACGAGCGCCCGCCGCTGTCGCGGGGCGCGCCATGATCGTGCGCAGCCTCGAGATGCTGCCGATCGAGTGCGTCGTGCGCGGTTACCTCACCGGTTCGGGGTGGAAGGAGTACCACGCCGAAGGCACGGTGTGCGGCATCCCGCTGCCGGCCGGCCTGCAGGACGGCGATCGCCTGCCCGAGCCGATCTTCACCCCCGCCTACAAGGCGCCGATGGGCGAGCACGACGAGAACATCTCGTTCGCCCAGACCGAGGAGCTCGTGGGCGCGCAGCGCGCCGCCGCACTGCGCGACCTGTCGCTCGAGATCTACCGCCGGGCGGCGGCGGTAGCCGAGGCGAAGGGGCTGATCCTCGCCGACACGAAGTTCGAGTTCGGGGTCGACCCCTCGACAAGCTCGGGGACCGCGGAAAGCTCGGGGACCGGGGGGCTGGTCCTGGCCGACGAGGTGCTCACGAGCGATTCGTCGCGGTACTGGGATGCCTCTGCCTGGGCATCCGGAACGACGCCTGCCGAGCGGATGGCGAGCTTCGACAAGCAGATCGTCCGCGATTGGCTGGCGGCCAATTGGGGCCAGATCGGCACTCCCCCCGAGCTGCCGGCCGAGATCGTCGAGCGCACCGCCGCGAAGTATCGCGAGCTGCTCGAGAAGCTCACCGCGTAAGCCCAGGCATCCACCCCCACGACGAAGGAGCACCCCCATGCCCATCTGGACCACGCACGGAGACGGCCGCACCGTCGCACCCGGCGCCGTCGTGAAGCCCGGCGAGCGCCTGAGCTGGCCGGCGACGATCGCGATCGGCACACAGCACGTCGTGGCGATGTTCGGCGCGACGTTCCTCGTGCCGCTGCTCACGGGCTTCCCCGTCTCGACGACGCTGCTGTTCTCGGGTGTCGGCACGATCCTGTTCCTGGTGCTGACCGGCAACCGCCTGCCGAGCTACCTCGGGTCGTCGTTCGCCTTCATCGCGCCGATTCTCGCGCTCGGCCCGGGCGGCGGCGCAGCACTCGAGACGGGCGCCCAGATCTCGCAGGCGCTGCTCGGAGTGTTCGTCACGGGCATCCTGCTCGCCGGCGTCGGCTTCCTCGTGCAGGCCACCGGCACGGGCTGGATCGAGAAGCTCATGCCGCCCGTCGTCTCGGGCGCGATCGTCGCCCTCATCGGGCTGAACCTCGCGCCGGTCGCGTGGGTCAACTTCCAGGCCGATGCGTTGCTCGGCACGATCACGCTGGTCGCGTGCATGGTGTTCGCGGTGCTGTTCCGCGGATTCCTCGGCCGCATCTCGATCTTCCTCGGCGTGATCGTGGGCTACGTCGTCGGCGCGCTCATGGGGCGCGTCCAGTGGGAACGAGTGACGGATGCCGCCTGGGTCGGCCTGCCCGACTTCCACCTGCCCGCCTTCGCCGACGCGCACGCGTGGGCGATGCTGCCGATGTTCCTGCCCGTGATCCTGGTGCTCATCGCCGAGAACGTCGGGCATGTGCGCGGCGTCGCGACGATGACCGGGGATGCCTCGATCAACACCCGCACCGGTCGCGCGCTGCTCGCCGACGGCCTCGCGACGACGATCGCCGGCCTCGGCGGCGGGTCGGGCACCACGACGTACGGCGAGAACATCGGCGTCATGGCGGCCACGCGCGTCTACTCGACGGCGGCGTACTGGGTCGCGGGCACGTTCGCGATCCTGCTCGCGTTCTCACCCAAGGTCGGCGCCGTCATCTTCGCGATGCCGCAGGGCGTGCTCGGCGGTGTCACGACCGCGCTCTACGGCCTGATCGGCGTGATCGGCATCAAGATCTGGGTCGACAACCAGGTCGATTTCTCGCGGCCGGTCAACCAGTACACCGTCGCGGTCGCCTTCGTCATCGCGATCGCGGGCTTCACGATGAACCTCGGCACCCTCACCTTCGGCGCCATCGTGCTCGGCACGGTCGCGGCGCTGCTGATCTACCACGTCGGCAACGCGATCGCCCGCGCCCGCCAGACCGGTGCCGACGACGGCGGACCGATCGTCCCGATCGGCCAGCTCGGCGGCGACCCCGAGAACGTCGGCAACGTCGGCTGATCCGGCTCCGCGCGCACGGCCGGCGCTCAGGCCGAGTCGCGCACGACGAGCTCGGTCTCGAGCATCGTCACGTGGTCGGGGCTGCCACCGGCGAGCAGCGACAGCAGCACGTCGGCGACCATCTCGCCCTGGCCGCGCGAGGGCTGGCGCACCGTGGTGAGGTTCGGCTGCACGGCGGTCGCCACGGGAGAGTCGTCGAAGCCGACGAGCGCGATGTCGTCCGGAACGCGGATGCCCTCCCGGGCCAAGACGGCCAGGGCGCCCTGCGCCATGAGGTCGCTCGCGCAGAACAGCGCGTCGAACGGCACCCCGCTGTCGAGGATGCGCTGCATCGCCGCGGCGCCGCCGTCGACGGTGAAGTCGCCCTGTTCGATCGCGCCGGGCTCGAGCCCTGCGCCCGCGAGGGCGCTGCGGAACCCGTTCAGCCGGTCGACACCGGCGGGCATGCTGACAGGACCGGAGATGTTCGCGATGCGCCGATGCCCCGCAGCGAGCAGATACTCCGTGGCGTGGCGCGCCCCGGCCACGTTGTCGACGTCGACGTAGTAGTCCTCGCCCCGCAGGCGCGCGGGGCGGCCGCCGTAGACGACGGGAACCGAGGCCGCGATGCGGTCGATGAAGGCGTCGCTCGTGTGATGCGAGACGATCACGACCCCGTCGACGGCCCCGCTGCGCACATAGGCGCTGGTCTTGTCGCCCGGGTCGTCGCTGGCGATGATCAGGTTCAGCACATAGTCCGAACGGCTGAGCCGCGCGTTGATGCCCGACACCACCGACGCGAAGAACGGGTCGCCGAAGAACCGGTTGATGTCTTCGGGCACGACGAGCGCGATCGCCATCGTCGACCGTGAGGCGAGCGAGCGAGCGGCCCGGTTGGGCACGTAGTTCAGTTCGGCGATCGCGCGCCGTACCGACTCGAGCGCAGCGGGGCTCACCGACGCCCCGCCGTTCACGACGCGCGAGACGGTCGAACGCGAGACGCCCGCGGCCGCGGCGACCTCTTCGATCGTGGCTGTGATGCGCGGCGGCGTGTCGATCGTCACAGACGTGGAGCCTTACTCGAAGTGCGGGCGGGCGGGAATGCCTAGGCTACCGCCGCCATATCGATGGCGCGCGCCGCGATGACCCGACGATACTCTCGTGCGCTGTCCTTGAGCGTCCGCGCCTGGGTGTCGTAGTCGACGTGGACGATGCCGAACCGCTTCTCGTAGCCCCACGCCCATTCGAAGTTGTCGAGGAGCGACCAGTAGAAGTAGCCGCGCACATCGACGCCCGCCTCCTGCGCGTCGAGGATCGCCCCGAGGTGGCGCCGCAGGAAGTCGACGCGCTCGGCGTCGTGCACCCGGGCATCCGGCTGCCCGTCCTCGCCGGGCTCGGTCACCAGCACGTCGTCGAACGCCGCGCCGTTCTCGGTGACGTACAGCACCGTGCCGGCAGGTTCGGCGTACTCGGTCCAGACGCGCTGCAGCAGCGTCGTGAGCCCCGCCGGATCGATCTCCCAGTGCATGGTCGTGCGCGGCAGGCCGCGCTCATGCCAGTGGATGCCTTCGTGCGAGGGGAACGGCGAGCCCGTCGGGCGATCGGTGGGTGCGTCACCCGGCAGCGGAGCGTGCGGGTCGGGCGATCCCCCGACGAACTCGCCGTGGTAGTAGTTGACCCCGAGCGCGTCGAGGGGCGTCGAGATCGTCTCGAGGTCGCCCGGCGCCGTCGCGGCCTCGAGGGCGTCGATCGCCCCCGGCGAGACCGCGCGAATGTCCTCCACGACGTCGGCCGGGTACGCGCCGCGGAAGATCGGGTCGAGGAACCAGCGGTTGAACTGCCCGTCGATCCGGCGCGCCGCGTCGACATCGGCGGCGGTCGACGGGTCGGCGGGCTCGGCGACCGTGAGGTTGAGCGTGACGCCGAGGTTCAGCGACGCGTCACGGGCGCGCAGCTCCTGCACCGCCATGCCATGGCCGAGCAGCAGGTGGTGCGCGGCCAGCACGCCATCGGTGACACTCGCGCGCCCGGGCGCATGGATGCCGGCGGTGTAGCTGAGGAACGACGAGCACCACGGCTCGTTGAGGGTCGTCCAGTTCTGCACGCGGTCGCCCAGCGCGTCGTGCACGTCGAGCGCGTATTCGGCGAACTGCTCGGCCGTCGAGCGCACGGTCCAGCCGCCGCGGTCTTCGATCGCCTGCGGCAGGTCCCAGTGATAGAGCGTCAGCCACGGCAGGATGTCGTTCTCGCGCAGCTCGTCGACGAGCCGCCTGTAGAAGTCGAGGCCCTTCTGATTGACGGGGCCGCCGTCGGGGCGCACGCGCGACCACGACACCGAGAACCGATACGTGTCGAGTCCGAGCTCCTTCATGAGCGCCACGTCGGCCGGGTAGCGGTGGTAGTGGTCGCACGCGACGTCGCCGTTGTCGGCGTTGATGACGGCGCCCGGAACCCGGCTGAAGGCATCCCAGATCGACGCCGTGCGCCCGTCTTCGAAGGCGGCGCCCTCGATCTGATACGCCGCGGTGGCAGCGCCGAAGAGGAAATTCGGCGCGAAGGCGCGCTGTGGCTCGGTCATGGTGATCCTTCCGTCCCGCAGTCGGCGGGCTCAGCCCTTGACCGCACCTTGCATGATGCCACTGACGAGCTGCTTCCCGGCGAAGACGAACAGGATCAGCAGCGGGATGGTGGCCAGCAGCACGCCGGCGAGCACGATCGAGTAGTCGATGAAGAAGTTCGACTGCAGCAGCGAGAGCGCGACGGGCAGGGTCGGGTTCTGCCGGTCGAGCACGATGAACGGCCAGAAGAAGTTGTTCCACGCCGAGACGAAGGTGAACAGTGCCAGCATCGCCGCGGCGGGTCGCGCGGCGGGCAGCCCGACCGTGAGGAACGTGCGGAACGAGGATGCCCCGTCGACGCGCGCGGCCTCGATGAGCTCGTCGGGCACGGCCTGGCGCAGGTACTGCGTCATCCAGAACACTCCGAACGCGCTCACCAGTGCGGGCACGATGATCGCACCCAGCTGGCCCGTCCAGCCGAGATCGCTGAACAGGATGTAGAGCGGCACGACGCCCAGCTGTGTCGGGACCGCCATCGTCGCGATGACGAACACCAGCAGCCAGCTCGACCCGCGGAACTTCAGCTTCGCGAAGGCCCAGCCCGCGAGGGTCGAGAAGAAGACGACCGACAGCGCGATCAGGGCGGAGCTCACGATCGAGTTCCACAGCGCGACCCAGAAGTTCACGGCGGGATCGTTCACGACCTTCGCGGCGTTCGCGAAGAAGTTGCCGCCGGGAATCCACGACATGTTCGGGTCGCGGATCGTGTACGAGTCGCCCGACCCGATCAGCAGCGACCAGTAGAACGGGAAGATGCTGCCGAGCAGCACGACGCCCAGGCATGCGTAGATGAACCAGCCCGGGCGGGTGCCCTTGACGTGGCGCGGGCGTCGACGCTGCTTCGGCGTGGGCAGATCGGGGTCGATCACAGGGACGACCTGCTCGGTGAGAACGCTCATCGCGGCACCTCCTCGGTGTGGCGGGTGTGGCGGTTGCGGCCCGCGCGGACGGATGCCTGGGCATCCCTGCGCGCGGCGCGCAGCTGCGCCTTGGTCAGGTCGGCACGGCTGCCCTCGTCGCGCACGAGATTGCGGGTGATGAAGAGGTTGATGACCCCGATCGCCAGGATGATGAGGAACAGGATCCACGCGAGCGCCGCGGCGCGGCCGAAGTTCCACCGCCCCCAGCCGAGGTCGTAGAGCCACAGCGTGATCGTGAGCCACTGGTTGTTCGCCCCGCCCGTGCCGTACTGGTCGTACATGCGCGGCTCGTCGAAGATCTGCAGGCCGCCGATGGTGGACGTAATGACGACGAAGATGAGGGTCGGGCGCAGGCTCGGCAGCGTGATCGCGAAGAACTGGCGGATCCGGCCGGCGCCGTCGACCGTCGCGGCCTCGTAGTAGTCGCGCGGGATCGCCTGCATCGCGGCGAGGAGGATCAGGGTGTTGTAGCCCGTCCAGCGGAAGTTCACCATCGTCGCGATGGCGATGTGGCTCGCGAAGGCGTTGGAGTGCCACTTGACCGGATCGATGCCGATCGCGCCGAGCCACGTGTTGATGATGCCGTACTGGTCGCCGAACATGTTCGAGAAGATCAGCGCGACGGCGACGGGCGCCATGACATACGGCAGCAGCACGCCCATGCGCCAGAACGTCTTCGCGCGGATGTTCTGATCCAGCAGCGCCGCGATGAAGACCGCGGCGATCAGCTGCGGCACCGACGACAGCAGGAAGATGCTGAACGTGTTGCGGAGCGCGACCCAGAACTTCGGATCGCCGAGGACGGTCGCGTACTGGTCGAACCCGACGAACGTGCCGGAGTTCCGAACGAGGTCCCAGTCCATGAAGGAGATCACGGCGGTGTAGCCGAGGGGGAACAGGCCGACGATCAGGAACAGGAGGAAGAACGGGGAGATGTAGAGGTAGGGCGAGAGCTTGAGGTCCCACGAGCTCAGGCGGCTGCCGAACCCGAGCCGACGGGGGACGCGCGCCGAGGCGACGGTCGTTGTCGCAGTAGCCACGAGGGCTCCTTTCCGGGTTCCGGCCCCCCCCCCCGCGCGCCCGCCGGGGGGGGGCCGGGGGGGGGGGACAAGGTTGGGGGGGCGTGGA
>JASCPF010000023.1 GCA_029959325.1 Microbacteriaceae bacterium PS02068 | reverse complement strand
CCGCCGTCTCCGCGCAGCATCGTCGCGCTGAGCACGGCGACGACGTCCGCGCCGTGCCCGTCCAGCCCGCGCACGCCGCCGCACGCCCGGCGCCCGCGCCCACGCCGCTCAGCCTCGCCGAGGACGACGACATCGACGAGACGATCATCGCGCGGCGCGCGGTCCGTCCGACCTGGGAACTCGTGCCGGTGTCCGGCTCTCCGCAGCCGCTCACGGCGTCGGTCATCATCCTCGGACGCCGCCCCTCGGGCGACCCCGCCTTCCCGGGCGCGCAGCTGGTCGCGGTGAGCGACGATGCGCGCACGGTCTCGAAGACTCATGCGCGCCTCGAGCAGCGGGGAGAGGCCTGGGTCGTCACCGATCTCGGGTCGACCAACGGCGTGCTGGTGCGCACCCTGATGGGCGACGAGGTCGAAGTCGAGCCGGGCGGACAGCTCGACGCGGGCGAGCGCTTCTTCCTCGGCGACGAAGAGTTCCACCTCCGTCGCATCGCCCCGTGAGCCTTCGCTGACCTCGACGCGCCCGCGCGTTTGCCCGGTTCCGTCATACGGCGTAGTATTGAGCGGGTGTGCGCACTTGCGTGCCCTGTGTCGTGCCCGGCTTCCCGCCGAGCGGGCGCGGGCGAGCAGGATGCCACACACGGGAAGCGACCTGTGAACAGGTCACCCCCACGGCATATCCACCACCCCAAAAGCACAGCGCGTTCGCGATGCGCCGGTGGATCTGTGGTGAAACCACGAACGCTGTCACCGTGCAGCACAACAAGGAGAGAACGTGCCAACCATTCAGCAGTTGGTTCGCAAGGGACGCTCGCCCAAGGTCACCAAGACCAAGGCGCCCGCCCTGAAGGCGAACCCGCAGCAGGCGGGTGTCTGCACCCGCGTGTACACGACCACGCCCAAGAAGCCGAACTCGGCGATGCGCAAGGTCGCCCGTGTCAAGCTCCGCAACGGCACCGAGGTCACCGCCTACATCCCCGGTGAGGGCCACAACCTGCAGGAGCACTCGCTCGTGCTCGTCCGCGGAGGCCGTGTCAAGGACCTTCCCGGTGTCCGCTACAAGATCGTCCGTGGCGCCCTGGACACCCAGGCCGTCAAGAACCGTAAGCAGGCTCGCAGCCGCTACGGCGCGAAGAAGGGTTGAGTTAGATGCCTCGTAAGGGACCCGCACCCCGCCGCGTCGTCGTCAACGACCCGGTCTACGGTGCTCCGATCGTCACCCAGCTGGTGAACAAGATCCTCGTCGACGGCAAGAAGTCGATCGCCGAGGCCATCGTCTACAACGCCCTCAAGGGCGTCGAGGCCAAGAACGGTCAGGACGCCGTCGCGACGCTCAAGAAGGCGCTCGACAACGTGCGCCCGACCCTCGAGGTCAAGAGCCGCCGCGTCGGTGGTTCGACCTACCAGGTGCCCGTCGAGGTCAAGCCGCACCGCGCCAACACGCTCGCGCTGCGCTGGCTCGTCAGCTACGCGAAGGGCCGTCGTGAGAAGACGATGACCGAGCGTCTGCAGAACGAGATCCTCGACGCTTCGAACGGCCTGGGCGCCGCGGTCAAGCGCCGCGAAGACACCCACAAGATGGCCGAGTCGAACCGCGCCTTCGCGCACTACCGCTGGTAACCCCTCGACAGGCTCGGGGACCGGGGCACGAGCCCTGCCGGGGCGCCAGCCCCGCCGGGGCGTGAGCCCTGCCGGTCCCTGAGCCTGTCGAAGGGCCGCCCGCCGCAACCTCAACACACACGTAAGGACACACCCCGTGGCACAAGAAGTGCTCACCGACCTCAACAAGGTCCGCAACATCGGCATCATGGCGCACATCGATGCCGGCAAGACGACGACGACCGAGCGCATCCTCTTCTACACGGGTGTCAACCACAAGATCGGCGAGACGCACGACGGCGCCTCGACGACCGACTGGATGGAGCAGGAGAAGGAGCGCGGCATCACGATCACGTCTGCCGCCGTGACCTGCTACTGGAACAAGAACCAGATCAACATCATCGACACCCCCGGCCACGTCGACTTCACGGTCGAGGTCGAGCGGTCGCTGCGCGTCCTCGACGGCGCGGTCGCCGTCTTCGACGGCAAGGAGGGCGTCGAGCCCCAGTCCGAGACGGTGTGGCGTCAGGCCGACAAGTACAACGTCCCGCGCATCTGCTTCGTCAACAAGATGGACAAGCTCGGCGCCGACTTCTACTTCACCGTCGACACGATCGTGAACCGCCTCGGCGCGAAGCCGCTCGTGATCCAGCTGCCGATCGGTGCGGAGAACAGCTTCGTCGGCGTCGTCGACCTCGTCGAGATGCGCGCCCTGGTGTGGCCCGGCGATGCCAAGGGTGATGTCACCATGGGCGCCAAGTACGAGATCCAGGAGATCCCGGCCGACCTCGTCGAGAAGGCAGCCGAGTACCGCCAGCTGCTGCTCGAGGCCGTCGCCGAGACCGACGACGCGCTGCTCGAGAAGTTCTTCGGCGGTGAGGAGCTCACGGTCGCCGAGATCAAGGGCGCCATCCGCAAGCTGACGGTCGCCTCCGAGATCTACCCGGTGCTGTGCGGCTCTGCGTTCAAGAACCGCGGTGTGCAGCCCATGCTCGACGCGGTCATCGACTACCTGCCGAGCCCGCTCGACGTCGGCGCCATCGAGGCGCACGACCCGAAGGACTACGACACGATCATCGAGCGTCACCCCGACTCGGCTGACCCGTTCTCGGCGCTCGCCTTCAAAGTCGCGGTGCACCCGTTCTTCGGTCGCCTCACCTACATCCGCGTCTACTCGGGTCACCTCGACTCGGGCGCGCAGGTCATCAACTCGACGAAGGGCAAGAAGGAGCGCATCGGGAAGATCTTCCAGATGCACGCCAACAAGGAGATCCCGGTCCCCTCGGTCGCCGCCGGCAACATCTACGCGGTCATCGGCCTGAAGGACACCACCACCGGTGACACCCTGACCGACCCGGCTGCTCCGGTCGTCCTCGAGTCGATGACCTTCCCCGAGCCCGTCATCGAGGTCGCCATCGAGCCGAAGACGAAGGCCGACCAGGAGAAGCTCGGCGTCGCGATCCAGAAGCTCGCCGAGGAAGACCCGACGTTCCGCACCGAGCTGAACGTCGACACCGGCCAGACCGTCATCAAGGGCATGGGCGAGCTGCACCTCGACATCCTTGTCGACCGCATGAAGCGCGAGTTCAACGTCGAGGCGAACGTCGGCAAGCCCCAGGTCGCGTACCGCGAGACGATCAAGAAGACCGTCGAGCGTCACGACTACACGCACAAGAAGCAGACCGGTGGTTCGGGTCAGTTCGCGAAGATCCAGTTCGCGATCGAGCCGCTCGACCTCGGGGCTGAGAAGCCGTACGAGTTCGAGAACAAGGTCACCGGTGGCCGCATCCCGCGCGAGTACATCGAGCCCACCAACCAGGGCTTCCAGGACGCCATGAACGTCGGCGTGCTCGCCGGCTACCCGATCGTGGGTGTCAAGGCGATCCTGCTCGATGGCGCGAGCCACGACGTCGACTCGTCCGAGATGGCGTTCAAGATCGCCGGGTCCATGGGCTTCAAGGAGGCGCTCCGCAAGGCGAACCCGGTCATCCTCGAGCCGCTCATGGCGGTCGAGGTGCGCACGCCCGAGGAGTACATGGGCGACGTCATCGGCGACCTGAACTCGCGCCGTGGTTCGATCCAGTCGATGGAGGACGGCTCGGGCATCAAGATCGTCCGCGCTCTCGTGCCGCTGTCGGAGATGTTCGGCTACATCGGCGACCTGCGCTCGAAGACCTCGGGTCGCGCGGTCTACTCGATGGAGTTCGACTCGTACGCCGAGGTGCCCCGCAACGTGGCCGACGAGATCGTCCAGAAGAACAAGGGCGAGTAAGCGAATGGATGCCGGGGGCCGCGGCCCCTGGCATCCATAGCCCTCTCACCTATGACACACAACTTCATACGCATAAACTAGAAACATCCCCGTAGAGTCCCGGTCGCAATCCAGCGCCCGGATCGCTACAACGAATGTCCTGAGGAGGACCCAGTGGCCAAGGCCAAGTTCGAGCGGACCAAGCCGCACGTCAACATCGGAACCATCGGGCACGTCGACCACGGTAAGACGACGCTCACCGCCGCCATCTCGAAGGTGCTCGCCGACAAGTACCCGTCGGCCACCAACGTGCAGCGTGACTTCGCGTCGATCGACTCGGCTCCCGAAGAGCGTCAGCGTGGTATCACGATCAACATCTCGCACGTCGAGTACGAGACCCCGAAGCGCCACTACGCGCACGTCGACGCGCCCGGCCACGCCGACTACATCAAGAACATGATCACCGGTGCCGCCCAGATGGACGGCGCGATCCTCGTGGTCGCCGCGACCGACGGTCCCATGGCTCAGACGCGTGAGCACGTGCTGCTCGCCAAGCAGGTCGGCGTGCCGTACCTGCTCGTCGCGCTGAACAAGAGCGACATGGTCGACGACGAGGAGATCCTCGAGCTCGTCGAGCTCGAGGTTCGCGAGCTGCTCTCGTCGCAGGACTTCGACGGCGACAACGCCCCCGTCGTCCGCGTGTCGGGACTGAAGGCCCTCGAGGGTGACCCCGAGTGGACCGAGAAGATCGTCGAGCTCATGGAAGCCGTCGACGAGTCGATCCCCGACCCGGTGCGTGACAAGGACAAGCCGTTCCTCATGCCCATCGAGGACGTCTTCACGATCACGGGTCGTGGCACGGTCGTCACGGGTCGCGCCGAGCGCGGCACCCTCGCGATCAACTCCGAGGTCGAGATCGTCGGCATCCGCCCGACGCAGAAGACCACGGTCACGGGTATCGAGATGTTCCACAAGCAGCTCGACGAGGCCTGGGCCGGCGAGAACTGTGGTCTGCTCCTGCGCGGCACCAAGCGTGACGACGTCGAGCGCGGCCAGGTCGTCGTCAAGCCCGGTTCGGTCACCCCGCACACCAACTTCGAGGGCACGGCGTACATCCTGTCCAAGGAAGAGGGCGGCCGTCACAACCCGTTCTTCACGAACTACCGCCCGCAGTTCTACTTCCGCACCACCGACGTCACCGGCGTCATCACGCTGCCCGAGGGCACCGAGATGGTCATGCCCGGCGACACCACGGAGATGTCGGTCGAGCTGATCCAGCCGATCGCCATGGAAGACGGACTCGGCTTCGCGATCCGTGAGGGTGGCCGCACCGTCGGTGCCGGTACCGTCACCAAGATCCTGAAGTAACTCTCTTCACCTCAGAGGCCCTCGGAAGATTCGTCTTCCGAGGGCCTTTGTTGTCCGCCATGATGGAGCACGACGCCCAGGGTGGGCGATGAAGGAGATGACATGGGTATCGAAGACATCGTCAACCAGGGCAAGGAATTCCTGGAGCAGAACAAGGCCAAGCTCGACGAGGTGCTGCACAGCGATCAGGCCGAGAGCGTGAGCGATCAGGCCCTCGACGCCGCCGCGGACTTCGTCAAGAAGGTCGCGCCCGACTCGATCGACGGCCAGGTCGACGGGGTGCGCGACAGCATCGACAAGGCGGTCGGCACCGAATAGGGCGACGCACGCGAAGGGACGGATGCCATGGGCATCCGTCCCTTCGCCGTTTCTGCGGACCGCGTGAGACGTCGGGCGGGCCGTTGCGAGCCGCCCCGCGTCGTGTCAAGGGGTTGCGGTCGCGTCTTGTAGAGTCGAAAGGATTGTCCCCCTTTCGCGGGGGTGAGCGTGTGCCGGTGGGGCGGGCGCTGGGGACGCATGGGGGGCTGTGCTGTGGTTCGTGGGCGTGAAAAAGGCGATGTGACGGTCGACAGGCCGACTCGCAGGCGTCGATTCCGCCGTTTCGTGGCAGCGATCGCGTCGACAGCGGTCATCGCGACCGGCCTTGTCGCACTCGACACCACCACCGCCGACGCGCTCACCCTCCAGAACCCGACGATCACCTATCAGGATGACGTCAACGGCAACTACGTGATGGTCGGAAACGGCGTGCTCGAGTGGAAGCGCGCCATCTCGGGCCTCACCACCTCCGTCACCGAGAACCAGCTGCACAACGGCGAGGTCGGCGCGTATTACAACGACTACGTCTGGATGGGGGCGAACACCACCGGCGCGGGTGTCACCGATCTCATCGGCGCAGGCGCGGCGAACGGCAGCAGCGCGACGGTGACGATCCCGACCGGCGCACGGGTCGTCAAGGCCCAGTTGTACTGGGCGGGCAATGCGGGCTCCGTACGCAGTGGCAACACGGTGATCGGCGGCTGCAGCACGAACGGCTACGTGAACGGCGCCTGGACGGGCACCAACGCACCGATCGTCCCCGCCGGCTCGCCGGCCACGCGCAACCTGATGATGAAGATCGGCGGCGGGGCCGTCCAGAACGTCGCTCCCGGGACCGTCCTCACCGAGAGTATGACCGATGCCGATCTCGCGTCGGACGGAAGCTCCAACTACTACTCCACGTCGACCGACGTCACCTCGCTCTTCTCGACGATCACGACCGGCAGCGCTCAGACCGTCTCGGTGGGCAACCTCTGGGCCGTGCAGGGCGGCGGCTGCTTCGCCGGGTGGTCTCTCGCGCTCGTCTACGACTACGGCCAGCTGATCCCGGGCAACGCAGACTCCGCCGGTCGGGACATCATCCTGTACTCCGGTCACGTCCGCATGAACACGGCATCGCCCGCGGTCGACATCCCCTTCAACAACTTCGAGACGCTCGACACCGGCAGCCGGCTGGGCATCACGCTCTACGAGGGCGACCGCAACATCACCGGCGACACGTTCTCCTATCGAGCCGGAACCACGGGGGCTTTCACGGCCCTCAGCAACGGCATCGGCAACACAGACAACTACGGCATCTCGTCCTCTGACGGATCCGTCAGATACGCCGGCACCGGAACCGGTCAGTTCTTCAATGCGAACGTGGACGTCCGAAACCAGGCGCTTCCGCTGCCGGTGAACGCCACCTCCATGCAGCTGCGCGTCGACACCTCGGGCGACTCGTACCTCTGGCAGAACGCCGTCCTGTCGACCTCGAGCGCGAAGATCGACATCAAGAAGCAAGCGCTCGACGGCACCGACACCCAGGCGGTCAACGTCGGCGGCACGCCGAGCTTCCGCATCACGATCACCAACAACGGCTCCGTTCCCCTCGGCAACATCGCCGTGACCGATCCGCTCGCCCCGAACTGCGCCCGCACCGTCGGTCAGGCTCCGTTGCCGACGACGCTCGCGTCCCTGGCATCCATCACCTATACGTGTACCGGCCCGGCGACGACGTCGGGCTGGACGAACACCGCCTCGGTCACGGCCAACGCCCAGGGCGGCTCGAACCGCGCCGTCGCCGCGAGCGACCCGTCGGTGGTCACGGTCACACGGGTCGGCCTCACCAAGTCAGGCACGGTTCCGGCGAACGCGACCGTCGGCCAGCAGGTGACCTACACGTTCACGGCGACCAACACCGGCTCATCGCCCTTGACCGGCGTCGCCATCACCGACCCCAAGCCGGGCCTCTCAGCCATCACCTACGGCGCGTGGCCCAGCGGCACGGTGGGCGCCCTCGCACCGGGTCAGTCGGTGAGCGCTTCGGCGACCTACACGCTGACGCAGGCCGACATCAACGCAGGAACGGTCTCCAACACGGCGTCGGTGGCCGCCACCGGCCCGAACAGCACGGCGTCGACGGCGACCGCCCCCGCGACCGTCGCGATCACGGCCAACCCGCTGCTGACTCTCGCGAAGACCGGCGTCCTGAACCCTGCGGGCACCGCGATCACCTACTCGTTCACGGCGACCAACACGGGCAACCTGCCGCTGACGGGCGTCGCGATCACCGACCCCCAGCTGGCGGCGGGGTCGATCGTCTACGACACGTGGCCGAGCGGAACCACCGGCACGCTGAACCCCGGTCAGTCCGTCACGGCGACGGCGACGTACCCCGTGACGCAGGCGAACACGAACGCCGGTGTCGTGAACAACACCGCGTCCGTCTCCGGCACGCCGCCACGCGGCACGCCGCCGACGACGTCGGCGACGGCGCAGGTGACGATCCCGCGCACCTCGGGCATCGCCGTGACCAAAGCCGGCGTCCTCGCGAACACCGGAGTCCCGCCCAAGGTGGGCGACCTGATCACGTACACGTTCACGGCGCGCAACACGGGCAACACGACGCTCACCGGCGTCACGATCACCGACCCGCTGCCCGGCCTGTCGGCGGTCAGCTACGGCGCATGGCCGAGCGGCACGCCGAACACGCTGCAGCCGGGGCAGACGGTGACGGCGACGGCCACCTACCCGCTCACGCAGTCCGACATCGACGCGGGCGCGGTCGCGAACACCGCGAACGGCGCGGGCACGTCGCCGACGGGGCCGGTCACGGGCGCGGCGAGCACCACAGTGCCGATCAGTCGATCCTCGAGCATCGCGCTGACGAAGTCGGGCCTGCTCGGGGGAGCGGGCAACGTCAACGACGTCATCACGTACACGTTCACCGCGCGCAACTCGGGCAACACGACCCTCACCGGCGTCACGATCACCGACCCGATGTCGGGCCTCTCGGCGATCACCTACGGAACCTGGCCCAGCGGGACGGTCGGCACTCTGGCGCCCGGCCAGTCCGTCACGGGTACCGCGACGTACACGCTCACGCTCGGCGACGTGAACTCCGGTGCGGTGGTGAACACCGCCTCGACGCGCGGCACCCCGCCCGCCGGCGCGGCGGTCACGGCGTCGGCGCCCGCGACGGTGCCGATTCCGCAGGGCCCGGCGATCACCCTGACCAAGACCGGCACTCTCGCCGGCCCGGTCCAGCCCGGCAGCATCGCCACCTTCACCTTCACGGTGCGCAACGCGGGCAACGTGACGTTGAACAGCGTCGGCATCACCGATCAGCTCAGCGGACTCTCGAGCATCACCTTCGGCACTTGGCCGGGAGCGACGGGAACTCTGAACCCGGGTCAGTCGGTCACGGCGACGGCGACGTATGCCATCACACAGGCCGACATCGATGCGGGCTCGGTCAGGAACAACGCGACGGCGAGAGGCACCTCGCCCCGCGGCGCGACGGTCACCGCTCCCGGCGCGGCCACCGTTCCCCTTGCCGCGTCGCCGTCGATCAGTGTGGTGAAGGATGGTGTGCTGATCGGGTCGGGTCGGGTCGGTGATTCGATCACGTATTCGTTCACGGTGCGCAATACGGGCAACGTGACGTTGCACGGGGTGACCGTGAACGATCCGCGTGTGGGTGGCGGTGTCGTGCTGTTGTCGACGACGTTGGCGCCGAATGCGACGGTGACCGGTACGGCGTCGTATGTGTTGACGCAGGCGGATGTGAACGCGGGCCGGGTCGATAACACGGCGACGGCGTCGGGGTTGCCTCCGACGGGTGCTGCGGTGACGGCGACGGGTTCGAAGACGGTGCCGATCGTGTCGGCTCCGGCGATTCAGGTGGTGAAGACGGCGTCGCAGTCGACGGTGTCTGCGGCGGGTCAGAGCATCACGTATACGTTCCGTGCGACGAACCTCGGCAATGTGACGTTGACGGGTGTGTCGATCACGGATCCGTTGTCGGGGTTGTCGGCGTTGACGTTCCAGCCGTGGCCTGATGGCACGAGCGGGTCGACGGGGACGTTGCAGCCGGGGCAGTCGGTGACGGCCACGGCGACGTACACGGTCACGCAGGGCGATGTGAATGCGGGTTCCATCGTGAACCTCGCGACCACGTCGGGGAAGCCCCCGACGGGTGCCAACGTCTCGGGCACGGATCCTGAGACGGTGACGATCACGCCGGCGCCGGCGCTGACGCTGGTGAAGGCGGGTGCCCTCGCGGGCACGGGTGTGCGCGGTGACACGGTGAACTATTCGTTCCGGGTGACCAACACGGGCAACGTCACCCTCACCGGCGTGGACGTCGACGACCCGCTCGCAGGTCTTTCGGATGTGGTGTTCCCGGCGGCGGGGTCGTGGCCGAGTGGTGTGCTCGGGACGTTGCAGCCCGGTCAGAGCATCATCGGCACCGCGTCGTATTCGCTGACGCAGGCGGATGTCGATCTCGGTCGTGTGGACAACACCGCGACCGCGAGCGGAACCCCACCCACCGGACCGCGCACGACCACGACCGACGCCGAAACCGTCACCATCACCCCCCGACCCTCGATCAGCGTCGTCAAGGACGGCGCGCTGGTGGGCTCCGGTCGGGCCGGCGACTCGATCAGCTATTCGTTCACGGTGCGCAACACGGGCAACGTCACCTTGCACGGGGTGACGCTGACCGACCCGCGGGTAGGCGGCAGTGTCTCGTTGTCGTCGACGACGCTGGCACCGAATGCGACCGCCACCGGCACCGCGACCTACGTGTTGACCCAGGCGGATGTCAATGCCGGCCGGGTCGACAACACGGCCACGGCATCCGGTCTGCCCCCGATAGGGGGCGCGGTGACGGGAACGGGCTCGAAGTCGGTGCCGATCGTTTCGGCTCCGGCGATCCAGGTGGTGAAGACGGCGTCGCCGACGACGGCGTCGGCAGCGGGTCAGAGCATCACCTACACGTTCCGCGCCACCAACCTCGGCAATGTGACCCTGACCGGTGTCTCCATCACGGACCCCCTGTCGGGTCTGTCCGCGTTGACGTTCCAGCAGTGGCCCGACGGATCCGCAGGCACGACGGGCACCTTGCAGCCGGGGCAGTCGGTGACGGCCACGGCGACGTACACGGTCACGCAGGGCGATGTGAACGCGGGTTCCATCGTGAACCTCGCGACCACGTCGGGGAAGCCCCCGACAGGTGCGAATGTCACGGGCACCGACCCCGAGACGGTGAGCATCACGCGGACGCCGGGGCTCACCCTCGTGAAGTCGGGGGCTCTCGCGGGCACCGGTGCCCGCGGTGACACGGTGAACTATTCCTTCCGGGTGACCAACAGTGGCAACGTCACGCTCACCGGGGTGGATGTCGACGACCCGCTCACAGGTCTCTCCGATGTCGTGTTCCCTCCGGCCTCGTCCTGGCCGAGCGGTGTGGTCGGGACGTTGCAGCCGGGTCAGACCATCATCGGCACCGCGTCGTATTCGCTGACGCAGGCCGACGTCGATCTCGGGCGTGTGGACAACACCGCCACGGCCGGCGGAACCCCGCCGACCGGGCCGCGCACGACGACCACCGACGACGAAACCGTCACCATCACCCCCCGACCGTCCATCGCGGTCGACAAGACGGGCGCGCTGACCCAGTCGGCCACCCCGCCCAAAGTCGGCGACACCGTCACCTACAACTTCATCGTCACGAACAACGGCACGGTCACCCTGCACGACGTCGCGCTGTCCGACCCGAAGCTCGGGGGCACGATCACGCTGAGCGGCACCGGCACGCTCGCGCCGGGCGCGACGGCGACGGCGACCCGCGCCTACGTGCTCACCCAGGCCGACATCGACGCCGGCACGGTAGCCAACACGGCATCCGCGACAGGTCTGTCACCCACCGGCACGCGCGCGAACGGTACGGACGATGCCGTCGTCGACCTGCCCGAGAACCCCGCGATCACGGTCGTCAAGACCGGCGTGCTCGTCGGAGGCGCGGTCGCCGGCGACCAGGTCGAGTACACGTTCGTCACGACCAACTCGGGCACCGTCACCCTGCGCAACGTCGCGGTGCGAGACCCCTTGCTGAGCTCGGGTGCGCTGCCGGTTCCTCCTGCCGCGTGGCCGGGCGTCGCGGGCACTCTTGCTCCCGGCCAGTCGGTGAGGACGACCGCGCGCTACACGCTCACCCAGGCCGACATCGACTCGGGATCGGTCGTGAACACGGCATCCGCGTCGGGCACGTCCCCGAAGAACACCCTGGTGAGCGGCACCGACGGTGAGACCATCCCGCTCGCGGCAGACCCGTCCATCGTGCTCGTGAAGAAGGGCACGCTCGGCGTCATCGGCACAGCCCGCGCCGGCGACCCGATCGGCTACTCGTTCGAGGTGACCAACACGGGCAACGTCACGCTCTCCGGCGTGGCGATCACCGATTCGCGGGTCGTGTCGATCGCGTACAACTGGCCCGGCGCTCCCGGCCGGCTGGCGCCCGGTGCGACCGTCACGGCGACCGCGACCTACCTGCTCACGCAGGCCGATGTCGACGCCGGATCGGTCGTGAACACGGCATCCGTCACGGGGACGCCTCCCGGAGGTGCCGCTGTCACCGACGTCGACTCGGTCACCGTGCCGATCACCCCGGCGCCCGCCATCGTGCTCGACAAGTCCCACACGGTCGTCGGCGCGGGTGTGCCGGGCGACGTCATCACCTACTCGTTCCGTGTCACCAACACCGGCAACGTGACGCTTCACGACGTCGGTGTGACCGACCCTCTCGTGGGTCTGACGACGGTGACATTCCCGCTCGGCTGGACCGGTGTCCTGGCGCCGAACGCCTCGGTCACGGCGACGGCGACGTACACGCTGACGCAGGCTGATGTGGATGCCGCGGGCGTGGACAACACCGCGACGGTCGCCGGCACGCCGCCGACCGGACCCGCGGTGAGATCGAGCGACACCGACCGCGTGCCCGTTCCGTTCGAACCCAGCATCCAGGTCGTCAAGACCGGAGCCGTCGGCGGCAACATCGCCGGCAGCGTGATCACCTACTCGTTCACCGTGACCAACACGGGCGGCACCACGCTGACCGATGTCGCGCTGACCGACACGAAGCTCACCGGTCCGCTCACGTTGACCGGGTGGACCGGTGCCACGGGCACGCTGGCCCCGCGCGAGGTCGTGACGGCCACCGGGACGTACACCCTGACGCAGGCCGACGTGGATGCCGGAACCGTCAGCAACACGGCGTCGGTGACCTCTCTCGACCCCACGGGCGCCACCGTCGACGACGACGATACGGTCGTCTCGCCGATCGTGCGTGCGCCCTCGATCGATCTGGACAAGTCGGGCATCATCGTCGGCACGGGGGTCGACGGCGACCGCGTCGACTACTCGTTCGTCGTGAAGAACGACGGCAACGTCACGCTCACCGATGTCGATGTGACCGACCCGCTGAGCGGGCTGTCCGACGTCGTGTTCGCCGGCCCGTGGCCGAGCGGAACGACCGGAACGCTGCGCCCAGGCGACCAGATCACCGGGACGGCGACGTACCGCCTCACCCAGACGGACGTCGACCGCGGCCGGGTCGACAACACGGCGACCGCGACCGGCACGCCGCCGTCCGGTGTCGCCGTGACCCACCGTGACACCGCGGTCGTGACCGTCGCTGCCGCTCCGGTGATCCAGGTGGTGAAGTCCGGGGTGCTCAGCGGCACCGCAGGGGGCACTGTTCCCGGCGACACGATCGCGTACACCTTCCAGATCTCGAACCTCGGCAACGTCACCCTGCGCGGCGTGACACTCGCCGACGGGTTGCCGGGCCTCGGCACGATCAGCTACACCTGGCCCGGGGCCCCCGGTGTGCTCGCGCCCAGCCAGATCGCGACCGCAACCGCGACGTACTCGGTGTCCCAGGCGGACATCGACTCGGGTTCTGTCATCAACGTGGCGCGCGTCGACGGCACCCCGCCCTCCGGGCCGGGAATCTCCGACACCGACCCCGAGACCGTGCCGCTCACGGCGGCTCCGTCGTTGACGCTGGACAAGTCGAGCAGCCCGGCGGCGATCACAGCCGCGGGTCAGGTCGTCACGTATTCGTTCACCGTGAAGAACACCGGCAATGTGACCCTCACGAGCGTCGGTGTGACGGATCCGCTGGCGGGCCTGTCGTCGGTGACGTTCCCGGCGTCGTGGCCGAGCGGTACCGCGCGGACGTTGCGTCCGGGCGACGTGATCGTGGGGACGGCGACGTACACGGTGACGCAGGCGGATGTGGATGCCGGCAGGATCGTGAACTCGGCGAGGGCGGTGGGTACCCCGCCGACCGGTGGACCGGTCGATGCGCGCGACACCGAGACGATCACGATCGCTGCGGCTCCGTCGATGACGCTCGACAAATCGAGCAGTCCGGCGGCGATTTCGGCGGCGGGTCAGCTGGTCACGTATTCGTTCTCCGTGAAGAACACGGGCAATGTGACGCTCTCGGGTGTCGATGTGACCGACCCGCTGGTGGGGTTGTCGGATGTGACGTTCCCGGCGGTGTGGCCGGGTGGCACGGCTCAGGTGCTGCGTCCGGGTGATGTGATCGTGGGGACGGCGACGTACACGGTGACGCAGGCGGATGTGGATGCCGGCACGATCGTGAACTCCGCGACGGCGGTGGGTACGCCGCCGACCGGGGGACCGGTCGATGCGCGCGACACCGAGACGATCACGATCGCGCAGACGCCGCGCATCGACCTGACGAAGTCGGGTGCGCTGCAGGGCGCGGCGACGGTGGGGACGTTCGTCGCATACTCGTTCGAGATCGCGAACGTCGGCAACGTGACGCTGACCGGCGTGACCCTGATCGACCTGTTGCCCGGCCTGTCGGGCGTGCAGTTCGGCGTCTGGCCGAGCGGCACCACCGGGACGCTTCGCCCGGGCGACCGCGTGACGGCGGCCGGAACCTACGCGCTGACGCAGGCCGACATCGACGCGGGTGCCGTGGTGAACTCCGCCAAGGCATCCGGCGTCTCGCCGCAGAACCGCGTCGTCGAAGATCCCGCGGCTGCGACGGTCGTCATCCCGACCGGCCCCTCGATCTCGTTGACGAAGTCCGCGCGGCTCGCGAACGCCGCCCCGCCCGCTGCCGGCGACATTGCCACGTTCAGCTTCCTCGTCCGCAATGACGGCAACGTCACGCTCGCGGGGGTCGGCCTGACGGACGCGATGGCGGGCCTCTCGAGCATCGCCTTCGGCACCTGGCCCGGCGCAGACAACGTGCTCGCGCCCGGTGACGTCGTGACCGCGACCGCCACCTACCGGCTCACCCAGGCGGATATCGACACCGGCTCCATCGCGAACGACGCACGGGCCACGGGCAACCCGCCCGGCGGCGCCGCCGCCGTGAGCGACGACGACGCGGTGACGGTGGTCCTCGCGCCCGCTCCGTCGATCGAGGTCGTGAAGACCGGCTCGCTGGACGACGACGCGGTCGCGGGTGACGCGGTGACGTATTCGTTCACGGTGACCAACACCGGCAACGTGACGCTCACGGGTGTGGGTCTGAACGACCCGCTGCTCGGCGGCAACGTCGCACTGACCGGTTGGACGGGTGCGGTGGGGACTCTCGCACCGGGCGCATCGGTGACGGCGACGAGGTCGTACACGCTGACGCAGGCGAATGTGGATGCCGGGTCGGTCGCGAACACCGCGACGGCGACGGGCACTCCGCCGACGGGCGCCGCGGTGACGGGCGCCGACACGGTGACCACGCCGCTCGCATCCGCTCCGTCGATCGCGGTCGTGAAGACCGGCGCGCTGGACGACGACGCGGTCGAGGGCGACACCGTGACGTACTCGTTCACCGTGACCAACACCGGCAACGTCACGCTCACGGGTGTGGGTCTGGACGACCCGCGGCTCGGTGGTGCGGTGACCCTCGATCGCTGGGACGGCACGGTCGGCACGTTGGCTCCGGGCGAGACGGCGTCGGGAACGGGCACCTACACGCTGACGCAGGCGAACGTGGATGCCGGGTCGATCGCGAACACCGCGACCGCGACGGGCACTCCTCCGACGGGTGCCGCGGTGACGGGCGACGACACGGTGAACACACCCCTCGCGCCCGCTCCCGAGCTGACCGTGGTGAAAACGGGTTCGCTCGACGACGATGCGGTCGAGGGTGACACCGTGACGTATTCGTTCACCGTGACCAACACGGGCAACGTCACGCTCACGGGTGTGGGTCTGAACGACCCGCTGCTCGGCGGCGCGGTCACGCTGACCGGCTGGACCGGGGCTGAGGGTGTTCTCGCTCCCGGCGCTTCGGTGACGGCGACGAGGTCGTACACCCTCACGCAGGCGAATGTTGATCTCGGTCGCGTGGACAACACCGCGACCGCCACGGGCAACCCGCCCACGGGCGGCCCGGTGACGGGTGCCGACACGGTGAGCACGCCTCTCGCGCCGACCCCGTCGATCGAGGTCGTCAAGACCGGCTCGCTGGACGACGACGCGGTCGAAGGCGACACCGTGACGTATTCGTTCACGGTGACCAACACGGGCAACGTGACCCTCACGGGTGTGGGTCTGAGCGACCCACTGCTCGGCGGCAACGTCGCGCTGACCGGTTGGACGGGTGCGGTCGGGACTCTCGCGCCGGGCGCGTCGGTGACGGCGACGAGGTCGTACACGTTGACGCAGGCGAATGTGGATGCCGGCTCGGTCGTGAACACCGCGACCGCGACCGGCAACCCGCCCACGGGTGGCCCGGTCACCGGTGCCGACACGGTGAGCACGCCGCTGGCGTCCGCTCCGTCGATCGAGGTCGTGAAGACCGGCGCGTTGGCCGACGACGCGGTCGCGGGTGACGCGGTGACCTACTCGTTCACGGTGACCAACACGGGCAACGTGACCCTCACGGGTGTGGGTCTGAGCGACCCGCTGCTCGGCGGCAACGTCGCGCTGACCGGTTGGACGGGTGCGGTGGGGACTCTCGCGCCAGGCGCATCGGTGACGGCGACGAGGTCGTACACGCTGACGCAGGCGAACGTGGATGCCGGGTCGATCGCGAACACCGCGACGGCGACGGGCACACCTCCCACGGGCGCCGCGGTGACGGGCGCCGACACGGTGACGGTGGACCTCGCGCCCGCTCCTGAGCTGACCGTGGTGAAAACGGGCTCGCTGGACGACGACGCGGTCGAGGGCGACACCGTGACGTATTCGTTCACCGTGACCAATACCGGCAACGTGACCCTCACGGGTGTGGGTCTGAACGACCCGTTGCTGGGCGGTGCGGTGACCCTCGATCGCTGGGACGGCACGGTCGGGACGTTGGCTCCGGGCGAGTCGGCGGCGGGCACGGGTACGTACACGTTGACTCAGGCGAACGTGGATGCCGGGTCGGTCGCGAACACCGCGACCGCGACGGGCAACCCGCCGACCGGCCGCCCGGTCACGGGCGATGACACCGTGACGGTGCCCCTCGCGCCCGCTCCGTCGATCGAGGTCGTGAAGACCGGCTCGCTGGACGACGACGCGGTCGCGGGTGACGCGGTGACGTACTCGTTCACCGTGACCAACACCGGCAACGTCACCCTCACGGGCGTGGGTCTGGACGACCCGCTGCTCGGTGGTGCGGTGACGCTCGATCGCTGGGACGGCACAGTCGGAACGTTGACTCCTGGCGAGACGGCGTCGGGCACGGGCACCTACACGCTGACGCAGGCGAATGTGGATGCCGGGTCGGTCGCGAACACCGCGACCGCGACGGGCACCCCGCCGACGGGTGCCGCAGTGACGGGCGCCGACACGGTGAACACACCCCTCGCGCCCGCTCCGTCGATCGAGGTCGTGAAGACCGGCTCGCTGGACGATGACGCGGTCGCGGATGACACCGTGACGTATTCGTTCACCGTGACCAACACCGGCAACGTCACCCTCACGGGCGTGGGTCTGAACGACCCGCTGCTCGGTGGCACGGTGACCCTCGATCGCTGGGACGGCACAGTCGGCACGTTGGCTCCGGGCCAGACGGCATCCGGTTCCGGCATCTACACGCTCACGCAGGCCGACGTCGATTCGGGCTCCCTCGTGAACACCGCGACCGCGACGGGCACCCCGCCGACGGGCAGCACGATCACCGGTGCCGACACCGTGACGACAGACCTGTCGCCATCACCGTCGATCTCGCTGGTGAAGATCGGCGCGCTCAGGGATGACGGCGTGGCGGATGACTTCGTGGACTTCACGTTCACGGTGACCAACACCGGAAACGTCACACTGTCGGGCATCGCGATCACCGATGACATGGCGGGCCTTTCCGGCATCGTCTTCGGCGCGTGGCCGGCCGCGGCCGGCACGCTGGCACCCGGCGAGTCGGTGCAGGCGACAGCCTCCTACAGGCTCACGCAGGAGGACGTCGACGCAGGATCGGTCACGAACGATGCGTCGGTCACGGGAGCTTCGCCGAGAGGTGCCGTGGTGTCTGCCGACGACGCGGAGACGGTCCCGATGGCACCCGCTCCGGAGATCACGCTCGACAAGAGCGCGGACTACAACGGCGACCCCACCGTCGGCGGACTCATCGACTACTCGTTCACGATCACCAACACCGGAAACGTGACGTTGGCGAACGTCGAGCTGACCGACCCGCTGCCCGGAATCTCCGACATCGTCTTCGACACCTGGCCGGGGCCGGAGGGTGTTCTCGCACCCGGGCAGTCGGTCACCGCCACCGCGACCTATGCGGTGACACAGGCCGATGCGGACGCCCAGGGCGTCGAGAACACGGCGACCGTGACGTCCACCCCGCCCGGCTGCCCGGCGCCGATCGACGGCGACCCGGTCGACCCTGCGTGCGTCGTCCAGGCATCCGATTCGGCCGTGGTCATCCTTGCCTTCCCGCACTCCATCTCCCTCGTCAAGACGGGTGTCGTGGCGGGCTCGGGCAAGGCCGGCGACACCGTGACGTTCACGTTCGTCGCGACCAACACGGGCTTCGTGACGCTCTACGCCGTCGAGATCACCGACCCGCTGCCGGGGCTGTCGGGCATCTCCTACTCGGCGTGGCCGGAATCAGAGGGCATGCTCGCGCCGGGCCAGCAGGTCGAGGCGACGGCGACGTATCAACTCACCCAGGCCGACGTCGATGCGGGGACACTCGTCAACAACGCCTCAGCCTTCGGCCTCGCCACCGACCGGACGACCGTGGATGCGTCCGACACCGCCACGGTGCTGCTCGCGCCCACGCCGTCGATCTCGCTCGACAAGACGGTGGACCGCACCGGCTCCGCCGCGGTCGGCACGACCCTCACGTACGGCTTCACGGTGACCAACACGGGCAATGTGACGCTGACGGGAGTCGCGATCGCCGATCCGCTCCCGGGCCTCTCGGCGATCGTCTACCGCGGGTGGCCGGGAGCACCGGGCGTCTTGGCGCCGGGAGCGTCGGTCACCGCGACCGCGACGTATGTCGTGACCTCTGGCGACGCGGCATCCGGCACGCTCACCAATACCGCGACCGTCCGTGGCTCATCCGCAACCGGCGGCGTGGCGACAGGCGTCGACGCCGTGACGATCGCCACGGTGCCGCTGCCCGCGACCGGTGGCGATTTCACCCCCGCGCTCCCGATCGGAGCCGCATTGCTGATCCTCGTGGGCCTGGGTGTATACCTGGGCGCGAGGCGGAAGGAGGCCGCATGAAGGCCGTTCGACTGACCACGACCACCCTCGCGCTGCTCGCGGCGCTCACCCTGGCCGGGTGCACGGGCACGACCGGAGTCACCGAGACACCGACCGCCGCGCCGACGGATGTCACCGAGATCACCGACCAACCGGGCTCGGTGGAGGGGTGGGTCGGTGCGCTCGAGGATGCCAGCACCACACAGTGTGCACGTGACGGGGGAAACTGGGTCGCCGCGGGAACCGTGACCAACCCGACCGACGCGGCGCAGAGCTACCGCCTCTATGTGTCGGCGATGGACGGCACACAGACGCGCGGGCTGATCCAGGTCGACGTGCCGGATGTCGCGGCAGGCGCCTCGGGTGAGTGGAAAGCGGAGTTTCCGCTCGAAGGCGAGAAGTTCGACTGCGTGCTGCGCGTCGAGCGTTTCGCGTCCTGATCCTGCAGTTTTCTCTGCGTGACATCACGGGAACCCCGCGTTCTCCTGTGGTCGCTTGAGGTTCACACAGGATTACCGCAAGTCGAGGGTATTTCGACGTCCCCCAGATGAGAATGGTCTCATGTAAGGCAGAGCGAGGCGCTCTGCACAGTGACCGGACCATCGCCTACCCGGAGCGATGGCGGTCACGGGGGAATTCGCGATCGTCGGCGCCGTCAGGCTGCTCGTCGCTGTCGAGGGCTCCCGTCGCGAGGCGTGTCTGCGCCGCGCTCGAATGCGGAAGCGCTCCGCAGAGAAAGGATGACCATGAACAAGTTGACCAAGGGAACCATCGCGGCCGGTGCGGCCGTGCTGCTCCTTCTCGGCACCGGCGGCACGCTCGCCTACTGGAACGACACCGCCAACATCGCCGGCCAGACCAACATCACCGCCGGACGCCTGAACGTGGCGCAGAACGTCGCGCCGACGTGGAAGATCAAGCACACCACCGGCACGGAGACCGCCGTCACCAACATCGGCGCGGTGCGCATCGTCCCGGGTGACCAGCTCATCTACAGCGGCACGTACACCGTGACCGCCGAGGGTCAGAACCTGGCCTTCACCGTCGGTCTCGCGAATGGCGCGATCGCGGCCGCCACCCCGGTCACGACGGCGAACACGAACCTCGTGGGCCGTCTCGCCGCAGCCACCACGTTCTCGGTCAACGGAGCCCCCGCCGTCAACGCCGGCACGACCGTGAAGATCAACAAGACCGGCAACAACACCATCAACACCACCCCGGTGACGATCACCGCGACGATCACCTGGCCGTTCGGCGACGCCTCGGCCATCAGCGCCGACAACGACGCCAAGACCGGTGCAGTCAACCTGTCGAACTTCGCGCTGACGGTCACCCAGGTCGACGGCACGCCGTAAGCAGAACCCGAGGGTAAGGAGCTCGCCGCCCCTCGCCCTTCGGCTCCACGACGCGCGGGCACCCCGAGAGGGTGCCCGCGCAGTCGCGCAGCCGGCCCCCGCACCACCACACGCCGCGTAAGAAGAGGAGGACACCATGCCGATCGACATCTCGACCGCTGATGTCGCCTCTCCTGACGTCGCACGCCCGCGGCGGCGCCGCGTGCGCTCACTCATCACAGCGGTCGCGCTCTCGGCTGCGGCGGTGCTCATCGGCCTTTCCGGGGCCGGCGTCACCTACGCCTTCCTCACCGCGACGGCTATCCAGCCGGGCGCCACCATCACCGCCGGCACCGCAGCGATCCAGATCGACGGATCCGCAGCCGCGACGCTCGGTAACCGAACGCTCAGCCCGAACACGCCCGCCGCGTGGGCGTTCACGGTCGCCAACACGGGCTCCGTGAAGATGGACATCTCGGCGGCCATCGCCGCGACGACCTCTCCTGCGTACTCTGCCGCGACACGGGCGCTGCTGGTCCCGGTCGCGAGCACCGCCGCGTGCACCGCCACTGTCGGGGGCACGCCCGCGCCGCTGGCCGGATTCACCGCGACCACCTCCACGATGGGAGTGATCGCGGCGGGCGGATCGCAGGTCTACTGCCTGGTCCTGAGTCTGCCCGTCGGGACGAGCGGCACCGGAGCCGGCAGCCCGCTATCGTTCACCGTGACCGTCAATGCCGCGCAGAGCGCGAGCTAGGACTCATGTCATGACCTCATCGCGCATCGCCCCCCGCTTCCGCGTCGCCGCCATCGCCGGCGTCGCGGCATTCCTGCTCGCCGTCAGCGCCGGTGGTGCCTGGGCCTACTGGACCGCTCAGGCCACGGCATCCGGCTCTGCCGTGACCTCGACCATCGGTGTCACCCAGGCGGGCTTCGACAACCCCGCGACGACGGTGTACACGCCGAACGCGCTCTCGAGCACGCTCGTCTACACCATCACCAACACGAGCGCGATCGCGGGCACGGCGACATCCACCATCACCTCGTCAGGTGCGTACGCCACCAAGTTCACCGTGCAGGCGTGGCAGGTCGCGAGTGCGGCCGGCTGCACCGCGTCGACGGCAGTGCCCGCAACGGGCGTCGCGACCGGCACCTGGGGTGCAGTGGGAGGAGACATCTCGCTGGCGGCCGGTGCCACGGGTTACGTGTGCGTCCGCGCCACGCTGCCCGATTGGACGACCGCCACGGATCCCTCCGGCGGGCAGTCCTTCGCGCCCGTGCTTGCGGTCAGCCTGTCGGCCAGCGGCTGGGTCGCCACGGCGCCCAGCGCGACGAATGGCCAGTCGACGGCCGGGATGTACCCGCTCGTGACGACCTTGTTCCCTCCCGGCCTCGCGTCGAACTGGTTCACCGTCCGCAACCCGGCGAACACGGCGTTGTGCATGGACGACTCCGGTTCGGGCGGGGTTGGCAGCCTTGTGCTCACCTACTCCTGCCACAACGGGGCGAATCAGCGGTGGCAGTTCACGCCGGTGTCGGGATCTCAGTCGCTCGTGACGATCCGTACCAGGGCGCAGCCCACGCTCCGGGTCTCTACGTCGTCGGGGGGAGCTGTGAACCTGCAGAACTCAGTGACGGGGTCGACCGCGCAGCAGTGGTACGTGCAGCAGCTGCCGACGGCTGGACGCTACCAACTCGTCTCCGCGTTGACCGGCAAATGCTTCCCGCTGGTGGGTACGTCGTCCGACACGGGTATGACGACAGTGGAGTGCAACGCCCCGTCGGCTCAGCTGCTGTTCCAGCGCGAAGCTCTGACCCTCGCTGCCACCGGATCGGGCGCCGCACGTGACTTGTCGTGGGGCAACACCATCGCGGGGCAGCCCATGACGATCGCGCGCAAGAACGACAGCGGTGTGTGGGTTGCCTTCGACTCGATCGCTGCCGGCGATACGGTCGAATCCATCACGCCCGTTGCGGGAACCTACACGTACCGCATCGTGTTCGGCACTTCTGCCACCGGCACAGACATCGCCTTCGGGGAGTTCAGCATCACCCGAAGCGGAAGCACGGTGACGGGAGGGGCTGGACTTGGCTGAGGCTCGCCGTCACGGCCTGCAGTGGCTCCTCTCCGGCGCGTTCTCGCTCGCCGTCGCCGTCGCGATCGCCGTGGTCGGGCCCGCGTCCGCGGCATCCGCCGCCGACGGCGACCTGCTCGTGTCGACCGACGGCGTCACCTACACCGCGGGCAACACGCTGCCGCTGTTCGCCCCGTCGGTGCGTTTCGTTCCGGGCGATGTCGACTCGGCAGAGGTCTGGGTGAAGAACGCCGCCAGCACAGCGGGACTTCTCCGCGTGGAACTGATCGACCCTGCGACGGACGATCCGCCGTTCGCGGCGCACCTCGCCCTCTCCGCGACCCCGGCAGGTGCGCTGCAGCAACCGGTGGGTTTCGACACCGCCATCGCCAACGGCAGCTGCACCGTGCTCAGCGGCACGCGCGTGCTCGCCGCGGGTGAGAGCCTGCGTCTCGACATCCGCTCGGCCATCGACACGGCGCTGACCGGCGACCAGGGGCAGCAGGGCTCGGCGAGGTTCGTCCTGCGCGCGACCCTCGTCGACGCCGTCGCGGGCACCCCGGCAGCGCCGGGCAGTCCGTGTCTCGCCGTGCCCGACGTCGACCCGACGTCGCCGACGAAGCCTGGCTCGCTGCCGCACACGGGTGGTACGGTGCCGTGGACCCTTGCGGTGCTCGCCGTTCTCGCGGTGGGCAGCGGCGGGTTCGCCTTCGTGATCGGACGTCGCCGTCGTCGCGACGACGAGGAAGAGACGACGACGGCGCACACCCCCACACCATGACTGAACACACCGCCGCAGAAGAGTCGCCACAGCCTCGCCGTGACCGCCGCCGCCGAGGCGGCTGGCTTCGCCTCGTTCTCAACTCGCTGCTCGTCGCCGTCCTCGCCGTCATCGCCGGTATCGGCGTCCTCGCGATCGTGGTCCCGGCCGTCACCGGCTCGACGACGCTCACCGTGCTCACCTCGTCGATGGAGCCGCATCTTCCACCCGGCACGATGGTCGTCGTGCGTCCGACCGATCCCGAGAAGATCGAGCCGGGCATGATCATGACCTACCAGCTCAAGAGCGGCGAGCCGACCGTCGTCACCCACCGCGTGACGCAGGTGCTGATGACCGCCGACGGTGAGCGGCTCTTCATCACCCAGGGCGACGCCAATCCGACGGCAGACGTCGATCCCGTCCGCGAAGTGCAGGTGCGCGGCACCGTCTGGTATGCGATCCCGTATATCGGGTGGGTCGCACTCGCCCTGCAGGGCGAGCAGCGCGCGATCGTGATCACGGTCGCCGTGGTGGCACTGTTCGGATATGCCGCCTGGGCATTCGTGTCGTCGATGATCGACCGCGCGCGGCGCCCGCGCGACAAGGCGCACGACGGGCGCGACACGCCCGGGTTTGCGACACGCCCGGACGACACGTAGACTAGACAAGTTCCACATTTTCGCGCGGCTTCGGCCTGCGCGGGATCACTGCCAGGGCAGTGCATAGGTCGGCCAGGATTCGAGAGGATCCGGCGAGAGCCTAGGCCGCGGGCAGCAGAACATCACAACCCACCACCTCCGCGCGAGCGGATGTCGCGCGTGCGCGACGCGGTGGACTTGACATCAGAACAGTGGTGCGCCTCGAAAGAGTAGTGCCCGGCGCCACAAGCGCCCCGTGCGTCCGATGCCCTCGAGGTATGACGCGGAGAGTGAGAAGACAATGGCGGGACAGAAGATCCGCATTCGCCTGAAGTCGTACGACCACGAGGTCATCGACGCCTCGGCCCGGAAGATCGTCGACACCGTGACCCGTGCGGGCGCGACCGTCGTCGGCCCCGTGCCGCTGCCGACCGAGAAGAACGTCGTGTGCGTCATCCGGTCGCCCCACAAGTACAAGGACAGCCGCGAGCACTTCGAGATGCGCACCCACAAGCGCCTCATCGACATCATCGACCCGACGCCCAAGGCCGTCGACTCGCTGATGCGTCTCGACCTCCCGGCCGATGTCAACATCGAGATCAAGCTCTGAGGCTCGCCATGACTGACATCAACTCCAAGATTTCCAAGGGACTCCTGGGCACCAAGCTCGGCATGACCCAGGTGTGGGATGAGAACGGCAAGCTCGTTCCCGTCACCGTCATCGAGGTCGCCCCCAACGTGGTGACCCAGGTGCGCACCCCCGAGCGCGACGGCTACAACGCCGTGCAGATCGGCTACGGCCAGATCGACCCGCGCAAGGTCAACCAGCCCCTCACGGCCCACTTCGAGGCCGCGGGCGTCACCCCGCGTCGCCACCTCACCGAGGTGCGCACGGCGGATGCCTCTGACTACTCACTCGGTCAGGAGCTCACCGTCGAGGCCACCTTCGAGGCCGGCCAGCTGGTCGACGTCGTCGGCACCAGCAAGGGCAAGGGCACCGCGGGTGTCATGAAGCGCCACAACTTCAAGGGCGTCTCGGCGTCGCACGGTGCACACCGCAACCACCGCAAGCCCGGTTCGATCGGCGCATCGTCGACCCCGAGCCGCGTCTTCAAGGGCATGCGCATGGCCGGCCGTATGGGTGGCGAGCGCGTGACCGTCCTCAACCTCACGGTGCACGCCGTCGACGCCGAGAAGGGTCTGCTGCTCGTCAAGGGCGCCGTCCCCGGTGCTCGTGGCCGCATCGTCTATGTCCGCAACGCAGTGAAGGGTGCCTGATCATGGCTGACTCCACTCTGGCGCAGGGCGTCGCCACTCTCGACGTGCTCAACGCCGACGGCACCAAGGCCGGCTCGGTCGAGCTGCCCGCCGCCGTCTTCGACGTCAAGACGAACGTCCCGCTCATCCACCAGGTCGTCGTCGCGCAGCTCGCGGCGGCTCGCCAGGGAACCCACTCGACCAAGCGTCGCGGTGAGGTCTCGGGCGCGGGCCGCAAGCCCTTCAAGCAGAAGGGCACGGGTAACGCCCGTCAGGGCTCGATCCGCGCGCCGCACATGACCGGCGGTGGCATCGTCCACGGTCCGAAGCCGCGCGACTACTCGCAGCGCACCCCCAAGAAGATGATCGCCGCAGCCCTCCTGGGTGCGCTGAGCGATCGTGCTCGCGGAGGCCGCCTGCACGTCGTCGACTCGTTCGCCATCGAGGGTGCGCCTTCGACCAAGGCCGCTGCCGCGGTCCTGACGCAGCTCGCCCCGACCAAGAACGTCATGGTCGTCATCGAGCGCGGCGACGAGCTGACCCTCAAGAGCGTCCGCAACCTCGGCTACGTCCACGTGCTCGAGGCCGGCCAGCTCAACGCCTACGACGTGCTCGTCTCCGACGACATCGTCTTCACCAAGGCTGCCTTCGACACGTTCGTCGCCTCGAAGACCGCTGCCACCGAGGAGGTCTCGGCATGACCATTGCGAACGTCGCCCTGAACAAGGACCCGCGTGACATCATCCTGAAGCCGGTGGTTTCGGAGAAGAGCTACGGTCTCATCGACGAGGGCAAGTACACCTTCCTCGTCGACCCCCGCGCCACCAAGACCGAGATCAAGCTCGCCATCGAGAAGATCTTCGGCGTCAAGGTCGCCGCAGTCAACACGCTCAACCGCACGGGCAAGGCCCGCCGGACCCGCTTCGGCACCGGCAAGCGCAAGGACACCAAGCGCGCCATCGTCACGCTGCGCTCGGGCACCATCGACATCTTCACGGCCGTCGGCTGACAGTCGGGATAGAGGACAACACACCATGGCTATTCGCAAGTACAAGCCCACGACCCCCGGTCGTCGCGGTTCGTCGGTGGCCGACTTCGCCGAGATCACCCGATCGACGCCCGAGAAGTCGCTGCTGCGTCCGCTGTCGAAGACCGGTGGCCGCAACAACCAGGGTCGCATCACGACGCGTCACATCGGTGGTGGCCACAAGCGCCAGTACCGCGTGATCGACTTCCGTCGTCACGACAAGGACGGCGTCAACGCCCGCGTCGCGCACATCGAGTACGACCCCAACCGCACCGCGCGCATCGCGCTGCTGCACTACTTCGACGGTGAGAAGCGCTACATCCTCGCTCCGGCGAAGCTGCAGCAGGGTGACGTCGTCGAGTCGGGCGCGTCGGCTGACATCAAGCCGGGCAACAACCTGCCGCTGAAGAACATCCCGACCGGTACGGTCATCCACGCCATCGAGCTCCGCCCCGGCGGCGGTGCCAAGATGGCTCGCTCGGCCGGCACCTCGGTGCGTCTGGTCGCGAAGGACGGCCCCTACGCCCAGCTGCGTCTGCCCTCGGGCGAGATCCGCAACGTCGATGCGCGCTGCCGCGCGACCATCGGCGAGGTCGGCAACGCCGAGCAGTCGAACATCAACTGGGGCAAGGCCGGCCGCATGCGCTGGAAGGGCGTTCGCCCGACCGTCCGTGGTGTCGCGATGAACCCGGTCGACCACCCGCACGGTGGTGGTGAGGGTAAGACCTCTGGTGGTCGTCACCCCGTTTCTCCTTGGGGCCAGGCTGAGGGTCGCACCCGCCACGCCAACAAGGAAAGCGACAAGTACATCGTCCGTCGTCGCAACGCCGGCAAGAAGCGTAAGTAGGAGTAGAGGATGCCTCGCAGCCTTAAGAAGGGCCCCTTCGTCGACGAGCACCTGCTCCGCAAGGTCGTCGTCCAGAACGAAGCCGGTACCAAGAACGTCATCAAGACCTGGTCACGTCGCTCGATGATCATCCCGGCCATGCTGGGTCACACCATCGCCGTGCACGACGGACGCAAGCACATCCCCGTGTTCGTGTCCGAGACCATGGTCGGTCACAAGCTGGGCGAGTTCGCGCCCACCCGCACCTTCCGCGGCCACGTGAAGGACGACAAGAAGGGTCGCCGCCGCTGACGCGGTGGCGTTCCAGAGAGGACTAGAGGAGGAGAGAAATGGTGGAATCCATCGCACGCGTGAAGCACATCCGCGTGACCCCTCAGAAGGCTCGTCGTGTCGTCGCGCTGATCAAGGGCAAGCAGGCTCAGGAGGCCCTGGCCATCCTGAAGTTCGCCCCGCAGGCTGCCAGTGAGCCGATCTACAAGCTCGTGGAGTCGGCGATCGCCAACGCCCGCGTGAAGGCCGACAAGGACAGCGAGTTCCTGGACGAGCAGGACCTGTACGTGGCCAACGCGTACGTGGACGAGGGGTCGACGCTCAAGCGTTTCCGTCCCCGCGCCCAGGGTCGCGCGTTCCAGATCAAGAAGCGCACGAGCCACATCACCATCCAGCTCGCGACCCCCGAGGTTGCCGAGACCAGCAAGAAGGCGAGCAAGTAATGGGACAGAAGGTCAACCCGTACGGCTTCCGCCTCGGCATCACCACGGACCACGTGTCGCGTTGGTTCTCGGACTCGACGAAGCCCGGCCAGCGTTACGCCGACTACGTCGCCGAGGACATCAAGATCCGCAAGCTCCTGCAGACGCAGCTCGACCGTGCCGGCGTGTCCGGCATCGAGATCGAGCGCACCCGTGACCGCGTCCGCGTCGACATCCACACCGCCCGTCCGGGCATCGTGATCGGTCGTCGTGGCGCCGAGGCCGAGCGCATCCGCGCCGACCTCGAGAAGCTCACGGGCAAGCAGATCCAGCTGAACATCCTCGAGGTCAAGAACCCCGAGGCCGACGCTCAGCTGGTCGCGCAGGGCATCGCCGAGCAGCTCTCCGCACGTGTGGCGTTCCGCCGCGCGATGCGCAAGGGCCTGCAGGGCGCTCAGCGCGCCGGTGCCAAGGGCATCCGCATCCAGGTCTCCGGCCGTCTCGGCGGCGCCGAGATGAGCCGCTCGGAGTTCTACCGCGAAGGCCGTGTGCCCCTGCACACCCTGCGTGCGAACATCGACTACGGCTTCTATGAGGCGAAGACCACCTTCGGCCGCATCGGTGTGAAGGTCTGGATCTACAAGGGCGACCTGACGGCCAAGGAGCTCGCTCGCGAGCAGGCCAACGCCCCCAAGGCGCCGCGTGGTCGCGATGACCGTGGTGGCGACCGCCGTCGTGGCCCGCGCAGCGAGGCCCCCGTCGCAGAAGGAGCGTCTGCCTGATGCTTATTCCCCGCAAGGTCAAGTTCCGCAAGCAGCACCACCCGGGTCGCTCGGGCGCTGCCACCGGTGGCACGAAGGTGTCGTTCGGTGAGTTCGGCATCCAGGCCCTCACGCCCGCTTACGTGACGAACCGTCAGATCGAGTCCGCTCGTATCGCGATGACCCGTCACATCAAGCGTGGCGGAAAGGTGTGGATCAACATCTACCCCGACCGTCCGCTCACCAAGAAGCCGGCCGAAACCCGCATGGGTTCCGGTAAGGGCTCGCCGGAGTGGTGGGTCGCCAACGTCAAGCCGGGTCGCGTCCTCTTCGAGGTCGCGGGCGTGAACGAGGAGCTCGCACGCGAGGCCCTCACCCGAGCAATCCACAAGCTGCCGCTCAAGGCACGCATCATCAAGCGCGAGGAGGGCGACGCGTAATGGCCGTCGGAACCAAGACGCTCGCACCGAGCGAGCTCGACACGTTGGAGGACCAGCGCCTCGTCGAGGAGCTGCGCAAGGCCAAGGAAGAGCTGTTCAACCTGCGCTTCCAGTCGGCGACCGGCCAGCTCGAGAGCCACGGACGCATCCGCGCCGTCAAGCGCGACATCGCGCGGCTCTACACCGTGATCCGTGAGCGCGAGCTCGGCATCCGTGCCACGCCCGCTCCCGCCGAGGTTGCCACCAAGGCGAAGAAGACGAAGGCCAAGAAGGCGGATGCCGCCGACGAGGCCGTGAAGGAAGAGGCCGAGTGATGGCTGAGACCACCGAGAAGAAGCCTGCCGCGCCCAAGAAGGCGCCGGCGAAGAAGGCTGCTGCGAAGGCCCCGACGACCGAGGTCGTCGAGGCTCCGGTCGTGGCCTCCGGCCACGAGCACGCCGCGCACGACGTTCGCGACGCGGACGCCCGTGGCTACCGCAAGGCCCGCCGCGGCTATGTCGTCAGCGACAAGATGGACAAGACCATCGTCGTCGAGGTCGAAGACCGCGTGAAGCACCCGCTGTACGGCAAGATCATCCGCCGTACGTCGAAGGTCAAGGCCCACGACGAGCAGAACAGCGCCGGCATCGGCGACCTCGTGCTCATCAACGAGACCCGTCCGCTGAGCGCCACCAAGCGCTGGCGTCTGGTCGAGATCCTCGAGAAGGCCAAGTAAGGCCCCGGCCTTCTTGGAACCCAAGGAGTAACAAGTGATTCAGACAGAATCCCGCCTGAAGGTCGCCGACAACACCGGCGCCAAGCAGCTGCTCACCATCCGCGTGCTCGGCGGCTCGAACCGCCGCTACGCCGGTCTCGGCGACATCATCGTCGCGACCGTCAAGGACGCGATCCCCGGTGGCAGTGTCAAGAAGGGCGATGTGGTCAAGGCCGTCATCGTCCGCACCGTCAAGGAGACCCGTCGTCCCGACGGCTCCTACATCAAGTTCGACGAGAACGCCGCCGTCATCCTGAAGAACGACGGGGAGCCCCGCGGCACCCGCATCTTCGGACCGGTCGGTCGTGAGCTTCGTGACAAGAAGTTCATGAAGATCGTCTCGCTCGCTCCGGAGGTGATCTGACCACATGGCCAAGATCAAGAAGGGTGACCTGGTTCAGGTCATCACTGGCAAGAAGCAGGACAAGGGCGGCGACCGCGGCAAGCAGGGCAAGGTCCTCGACGTTCTCGTCGAGCAGAACCGTGTCATCGTCGAGGGCGTCAACTACGTCACGAAGCACACCCGCGTGGGCCAGTCCCAGCGCGGCACCAAGACGGGCGGCATCGAGACGATGGAAGCCCCGATCCACATCTCCAACGTCGCCCTCGTCGACCCCTCGAGCAAGAAGCCGACCAAGGTCGGACACCGCGTCGAGGAGCAGACGAAGGACGGCGTGAAGCGCAACGTCCGCGTGCGCTACGCGAAGAAGAGCGGTAAGGACCTCTGATGAGCACCACCACTGCCCTCGAGGCTGGCAAAATCCAGCCCCGTCTGAAGGCCAAGTACCAGAGCGAGATCAAGAAGGCTCTGCAGGACGAGTTCGGCTACGAGAACGTCATGCAGATCCCGGGGATCGTGAAGGTCGTCGTCAACACCGGTGTCGGTGAGGCTGCGCGCGACTCCAAGGTGATCGATGGTGCGGTCGACGACCTCACCAAGATCACCGGCCAGAAGCCGGTCGTCACCAAGGCCCGCAAGTCCATCGCGCAGTTCAAGCTGCGCGAGGGTCAGGCCATCGGTGCGCACGTCACCCTTCGCGGTGACCGCGCCTGGGAGTTCCTCGACCGTCTCGTGACGCTGGCTCTGCCCCGCATCCGCGACTTCCGCGGCCTCTCGCCGAAGCAGTTCGACGGCAACGGCAACTACACCTTCGGTCTCCAGGAGCAGTCCGTGTTCCACGAGATCGACCAGGACAAGATCGACCGCGTGCGCGGCTTCGACATCACGATCGTCACGACGGCGAAGACGGATGCCGAGGGGCGCTCGCTGCTGCGTCACATCGGGTTCCCGTTCCAGGCCGACGAGGCCAAGGCGTAACCCACACTCAAGAAGGTCGGCTGTCGTGTAACGGCATCCGAAACCACGTGAACAAAGGAAACAAGAAATGACGATGACAGACCCGGTCGCAGACATGCTGACCCGTCTGCGCAACGCGAACTCGGCGCACCACGACACTGTCGCGCTGCCGAGCTCCAAGCTCAAGACCAACATCGCCGAGATCCTCAAGCAGGAGGGTTACATCTCCTCCTGGGAGGTCTCGGACGCCCGCGTCGGCCAGACGCTCACCCTGACGCTGAAGTACGGCCCGAACCGCGAGCGGTCGATCGCCGGCATCAAGCGCGTCTCGAAGCCGGGTCTGCGTGTCTACGCACGCTCGACCGAGATCCCCACCGTCCTCGGTGGCCTCGGCGTCGCGATCCTGTCCACCTCCTCCGGTCTCCTGACAGACCGTCAGGCCGAGCAGAAGGGCGTGGGTGGGGAAGTCCTCGCCTACGTGTGGTGATCTGACATGTCGCGTATCGGACGTCTCCCCATCGCCATCCCCGCCGGCGTCACCGTTTCGGTCGACGGCCAGGATGTCGCGGTCAAGGGCCCCAAGGGCGAGCTCGCGCTCACCGTGGCCAAGCCCATCGAAGTGAAGGTCGAAGAGGGCCAGGTTCTGGTCTCGCGTCCCGACGACGAGCGTGAGTCGCGCTCGCTGCACGGGCTGACCCGCACGCTCATCAACAACGACATCATCGGCGTCACCGAGGGCTACACCAAGGGCCTCGAGGTCGTCGGCACGGGTTACCGCGTCGCGCAGAAGGGTGCGGCCGTCGAGTTCGCGCTCGGCTTCTCGCACCCGGTGCTCATCGAGCCCCCGGCCGGCATCACGCTGACCGTCGAGGGCAACAACAAGGTCACCGTCAGCGGCATCTCGAAGCAGGCCGTCGGCGAGGCCGCTGCGAACATCCGCAAGATCCGCAAGCCCGAGCCGTACAAGGGCAAGGGTGTGCGGTACGCCGGCGAGGTCGTCCGCCGCAAGGCCGGAAAGAGTGGTAAGTAATCATGGCTGTCACGTCAAAGTCCGTCGCGCGCTCGCGTCGTCACCTGCGTCTTCGCAAGAAGGTCGTGGGCACCGAGGTCCGCCCGCGCCTGGTCGTCACCCGTTCGGCCCGCCACGTCTTCGTCCAGGTGGTCGACGACAGCAAGGGTCACACGGTGGCCTCGGCATCCACTCTCGAAAGCGACCTGCGCGCGTTCGACGGTGACAAGACCGCCAAGGCCCGCAAGGTCGGCGAGCTCGTCGCCGAGCGCGCCAAGGCGGCCGGCGTCTCGGACGTCGTCTTCGACCGCGGTGGCAACCGCTACGCGGGCCGTGTCGCAGCGATCGCCGATGGCGCCCGCGAGGGAGGTCTGAACCTGTGAGCGATGCAACTACTCAGAATGTGGAGAACGAAGTGACCGCAGAGGCCACTGAGCAGACCGCTGCCGTCGAGGCGTCGGTCGAGCGCGAGCGCGAGCCGCGTCGCGGTGGCCGCGAGCGCAGCCAGACCCGCGGCGACCGTGGATCGCGCGACGCCGACAAGAGCCAGTTCCTGGAGCGCGTCGTCACCATCAACCGCGTGTCGAAGGTCGTCAAGGGCGGTCGTCGCTTCAGCTTCACGGCGCTCGTCGTCGTGGGCGATGGCAACGGTCTCGTCGGCGTCGGCTACGGCAAGGCGCGCGAAGTCCCCCTCGCCATCTCGAAGGGTGTCGAAGAGGCCAAGCGCAACTTCTTCCGCGTGCCGCGTGCCGGCTCGACCATCCCGCACCCCGTGCAGGGTGAGGCCGCTGCCGGTGTGGTGCTGCTGCGTCCGGCCGCTGCCGGTACCGGTGTCATCGCGGGCGGTCCCGTCCGCGCCGTCCTCGAGTGCGCCGGCATCCACGATGTCCTGTCGAAGTCGCTGGGTTCGTCGAACACGATCAACATCGTGCACGCGACGGTCGCCGCGCTGAAGCAGCTCGAAGAGCCGCGTGCCGTTGCTGCCCGTCGTGGTCTCGACTTCGACCAGGTCGCGCCCGCGCGTCTGATCCGTGCCGAGGCTGACGCCGCGGCCGCTGCAAAGGGAGGTGCCTGATGGCTGCGCGCCTCAAGGTGACCCAGGTCAAGTCCAAGGTGAGCGAGAAGCAGAACCAGCGCGACACGCTGCGTTCGCTCGGTCTGAAGCGGATCAACGACTCGGTCGTTCGTCCGGATGACGCGCAGACGCGCGGCTACATCAAGACCGTCGCGCACCTCGTGAAGGTTGAGGAGATCGACTGATGGCTGAGAAGGCTGAGAAGGCGACCGAAGAGGTCGTCGAGAAGAAGGCAGCGGCTAAGAAGCCCGCCGCGAAGAAGACCGAGACGGCAGCCAAGAAGCCCGCCGCGAAGAAGGATGCCCCGGCATCCCGCCCCGGCGTGCTCAAGGTGCACCACCTGCGTCCCGTCCCGGGAGCCAACACGGCGAAGACCCGTGTCGGCCGCGGTGAGGGCTCGAAGGGCAAGACGGCCGGTCGTGGCACCAAGGGTCAGAAGGCGCGGTACCAGGTCAAGGCCGGCTTCGAGGGTGGGCAGATGCCCCTGCACATGCGTACGCCGAAGCTGCGCGGGTTCAAGAACCCGTTCCGCGTCGAGTACCAGGTGGTCAACCTCGACAAGCTCGCCGAGCTGTACCCGAAGGGTGGCGAGGTCACCATCAGCGACCTGGTCGCGAAGGGTGCCGTGCGCAAGAACGAGAAGGTCAAGGTGCTCGGCACCGGCGACATCTCGGTCAAGCTGACGGTCGACGTCGACAAGGTCTCGGGTTCCGCCGAGCAGAAGATCGTCGCCGCCGGCGGTTCGATCAAGTAAGTCCACGGCAGGGGCCGGAGCGTCTCTCGATCACTCGAGAACCGAACTCCGGCCCCTGTTGCCGTACTCTGGTAGACGGTGTGCCGGTCCCGAACCGCGCCGCCGTAAGCCCACTGGAGGAAATACCCTTGTTCAGCGCTATCGCGCGGGTCTTCCGCACTCCGGATCTCCGGCGGAAGATCGGCTTCACCCTGGCGATCATCGCCATCTATCGCCTCGGTGCGCACGTCCCCACGCCGTTCGTGAGTTACCCGAACGTGCAGGATTGCCTCCAGCAGAGCGGATCGGCCAGTGAAGGCCTGCTCTCGCTCGTCAACCTGTTCTCCGGCGGCGCCCTGCTGCAGCTGTCGATCTTCGCCCTCGGCGTCATGCCGTACATCACGGCGACGATCATCGTGCAGCTGCTGCGCGTCGTCATCCCGCACTTCGAGACCCTCTATAAAGAGGGCCAGTCGGGGCAGGCCAAGCTCACGCAGTACACGCGCTACCTCACGATCGCGCTCGCGCTGCTGCAGTCGACGACGCTCATCACGGTCGCGCGCTCGGGTCAGCTCTTCGGCTCGACGTCGATCGCGTCGTGCAACAGCCTGCTGACCAACGACGCCTGGTGGGCGCAGCTGCTGATGATCATCACGCTGACCGCCGGCACCGGCCTCATCATGTGGTTCGCCGAGCTCGTCACCGAGCGGGGCGTCGGCAACGGCATGTCGATCCTCATCTTCACCTCGATCGCCGCGCAGTTCCCGGCGGCCATGTGGTCGATCGAGCAGGCCCGCGGCATCGAGGTCTTCCTCCTCGTGCTCGCGGTGTCGATCGTCGTCGTCGCGCTGGTGGTGTTCGTCGAGCAGTCGCAGCGGCGCATCCCGGTGCAGTACGCGAAGCGCATGGTGGGCCGCCGTACCCTCGGCGGCACCAACACCTACATTCCGATCAAGGTGAACATGGCCGGCGTCGTGCCCGTCATCTTCGCCTCGTCGCTGCTGTACATCCCGGCGCTCATCGCGCAGTTCAACCAGACGCCGGATGCCAATGGCAACGTCCCCGGCTGGGTGACGTGGATCCAGGCGTACCTCACCAAGGGCGACCACCCGCTGTACATGCTGCTGTACTTCCTGCTCATCGTCGGGTTCACCTACTTCTACGTCGCGATCACCTTCAACCCGGTCGAGGTCGCCGACAACATGAAGAAGTACGGCGGCTTCATCCCCGGCATCCGTGCCGGCCGACCGACCGCCGAGTACCTCGACTACGTCCTCACGCGCATCACCCTGCCGGGTGCGATCTATCTGGGTCTCATCGCCCTGCTGCCGCTCATCGCGCTCGCGACGGTCAGCGCCAACGCGAACTTCCCGTTCGGCGGCGCCTCGATCCTCATCATCGTCGGTGTGGGTCTCGAGACGGTGAAGCAGATCGACGCGCAGCTGCAGCAGCGGCACTACGAAGGGCTCCTCCGATGAGCGACACCTCCGCGTCGTCTCTGGCTCCGCGCCTGCTGATCGTCGGTCCGCAGGGTTCGGGCAAGGGCACGCAGGGCGCGCGGATCGCCGAGCTGTTCGGCATCCCCGCCATCTCGACGGGCGACGTGTTCCGCGCCCATGTGCGTGACCAGACCGAGCTCGGCGCCCAGGTCAAGAGCGTCATCGACGCCGGTGATCTCGTGTCGGACGAGCTCACGTTCGCGCTGCTGCGCGACCGGCTGTCGCAGGGCGACACCGGCACGGGGTTCCTGCTCGACGGGTTCCCGCGCAACCTCGCCCAGCTCGGCCTGCTCGACTCGTTCCTCGCTCCGCGCGACGAGCCGCTGACGGCGGTCATCGCGCTGGACGTGCCGCGCGAGGTCAGCATCTCGCGCCTGTCCGAGCGCGCCCGCATCGAGGGGCGTGCCGACGACACCGACGAGGCCATCGCGAAGCGTCTCGAGATCTACGAGCGCGACACCGCGCCGATCCTCGAGGTCTACCGCGATCACGGCATCGTCTGCGCTGTCGACGGCGTCGGCGAGCTCGATGCGGTCACCGACCGGATCGTCCGCGCCCTCGGCGAGCGCGGCATCACGGTCTGACCGTGGCGCTGCGACGCTCCCTGTACAAGACACCCGCGCAGCTGCGCGCGATGGTGGAGCCCGGGCTCATCACCGCGGCGGCGCTCGATGCCGTACGCGAGATCATCGCGCCCGGCGTCACGACGGAGGAGCTGGATGCCGCGGCATCCGCCGTCATCCTCGCCCGGGGCGCGGAGTCGAACTTCCAGCTCGTGCGCGGGTACCGCCACACGACGTGCGTCTCGGTGAATGATCAGGTGGTGCATGGCATCCCCGGTGCTCGTGTGCTCGAAGCGGGCGACATCGTGTCGATCGACGCGGGGGCGCAGTTCGAGGGGTGGAACGGCGACTCGGCGATCACCCTCGTGGTGCCCGACGCCGCGCGGCCCGAACTCGTCGCCGCGCGTACGCGGTTGTCGGAGGTGACCGAGGGGTCGCTCTGGGCGGGCATCGCGGCGCTCGCCTCGGCCGGTCGCGTCGGCGAGATCGGCGATGCCGTGCAGGGCCACATCGAGCGGGCCGCACGTGCCGACGGGGCGACCTATGGCATCCTGCGCGACTATGTCGGGCACGGCATCGGCCGCAAGATGCACGAGGGCCCGACGGTGTTCAACTACCGCGTCGACGACCTCGGCCCTGCAGTGCGACCCGGCCTGTGCCTGGCGATCGAGCCGATGGTGACCGCCGGCTCCGACGAGACCTTCGTCGAAGACGACGACTGGACCGTCACGACGGTCGACGGCTCCGACGGCTCGCACTGGGAGCACAGCGTCGCCGTGCACGAGCACGGGATCTGGGTCTTGACCGCCGCCGACGGCGGCGCCGCGGGCCTCGCCCCCTTCGGCGTCACCCCGACCCCCATCGCGTAGCCACCGACCCGGTCTCCCACGAGCCGCTAAGCCGCGTCCGAGCCGCCACTCCGCGGACCGTCCAGTTCGTCGCGGTTGGCCCGGTGCGTGGCGGCTCGGCGAGATCAGCGGCCTCTCCACAGTCGGGGTCGTCGGGAAACTGTCCACCGATGTGGCAGATCGGGCGGCGTGCGCGTCGTCGCCGGACCAGTGTGGACGGCATGCACATCGACGATGCTCGCGCGAGACTTCGGTCGCGGGCGCAGCTCGAGGCCGCGGGGCTCTCCACCCGAGAGATCACCGCGCGCGTCCGCGCGGAGACGATGATCCGCGTTGATCGCGGCTGGTATGCCGACGCCGCAGCATGGGGAGAGGCCTTCACCGAAGGCAGGCACCTGATGCGGGTCATCGCCGCCGATGCACGCCGCACGGGGGAGTCCGACCTCGTCTATTCGCACACGTCGGCTGTCGTCATGTGGCCGTTGCCGCTGTTTCGGATCGAACCGAAGCGCGTCCATCTCAGCGGGCGAAGCGCAAGCGGGCATGTTCGGATGTCGAATCCACTCGTCGCGCGACACGAGGTCGCAGTCCCCGAGTCCGATGTCGTCGAGCGGGAGGGACTCAGGTGCACGTCGCTGCCGCGCACGGTTGCTGACATGCTTCGAGGTTCGTCCGCAGAGACAGGCCTTGCGCTCGCTGACGCCGCGCTCCGGCTCGTGGCGCATGATCATGCCACCGGCCAGTACGACGACGCGGCGGCGACGGACTTCCGTGCGCAGGTCGCCGCACGGCTCCCCCGTGGGGGACGTGGGGTGAGAGTGGCGCGGCGGATGCTCGAACTGGCCGACGGCAGGGCTGCATCTCCGGGGGAGAGTGTCAGTCGGCTGTACCTTCTGGATCTCGGGTTTGCGAGCCCTCGCCTGCAGGTGGCGATCCCCGCGCCGACGGGCGCCCACTACTACGTCGACTTCGGGATCGATGACGCTGACGCGTGGGGTGAGTACGACGGCGAGGGCAAGTACCTCGACCCGGCGCTGCGCGGCACGGATGTCGACGTCGCTCAGGTCGTGCTTGCGGAGAAGATGCGCGAGGACTGGATTCGAGGCACGACGAACCGGAAGTTCCCGCGCTGGGGAAAGGCTCACACGACCTCGGCCGCCGCACTCGGTGCACGCCTCGCCGCCTTCTCCGTGTATCCGCCGCGCTGACCCCGCGCGCGAGCCGCTACGCCGTGTTCCAGCCGTCATGGTCTGGACAGTCCGCGGCGTGGCGGCTCGCACAGAGAATGACGGCTCGGCATCGAAACCGGGCGGCGGCCAGAGGGCGCATAGGCGAAGCATAGGTACGGACACTCACGGGGATTCCATAGGTGGGGGTGGGGGAGAATGGAAGGCGGTGCGGCGGATGCCGCGGTGTGGAGAGGCGACGGACATGGCACAGGCAGCGGCGGGCAAGACGAACTGGTTCGCGATCTGGGTGAGCGTGGCCGTCGTGGCAGTGGTCGCGGTCGTGATCGGCCTCGTCGTCTGGATGAACAACGCCGCCACCGACCCCGGGACGGCGCCCAGCGGCTCGGGCATCGACCAGTCCACCGGCGCGATCGTCGTCGGAACCGGCGAGCAGACCCTCGACACCTACGTCGATTTCATGTGCCCGATCTGCAACTCGTTCGAGCAGACCTACGGGCCCGAGATCCTCGATCTCGTGAACAACGGGACGATCACGCTCAACATCCACCCCATCTCGATCCTCGACCGCGCCTCTCAGGGCACGGCGTTCTCGACTCGTGCGGCGAACGCGATGTACTGCGTCGCCGAGGCCGACCCGGATGCCGCGGTGCCGTTCATGCAGGCGATGTACGCGAAGCAGCCCGAAGAGAACTCGACCGGCCTCACCGACGCCGAGATCCTCGACATCGCGAAGAGCGTGGGCGTCACAGGCATCGACTCGTGCGTCACGGACGGAACCTACAAGAGCTTCGTCACGGCCATGACCCAGAAGACACCGATCCAGCCAGGATCGACCGGCATCGGCACGCCGACGCTCGCGATCAACGGCACAGTCATCGCGAACAAGACCATTCCCGCGAAGGGACAGTTCGCCAGCCTGTTCCAGTGACAGCGAAAGTGACGGTGGCAGGGCGACCGATGGTTTGCCGCCCACCCATCTATCACGTACACTAGATCTTTGGTGCCTTGCGCCTCCATTGGCGTGTCGCCGCACCGAAACCCACACCCACCGCAGATCGACCGGTCTGCACAAGCGTCAGCGAGTATATGGCTAAGAAAGACGGTGTCATCGAGATCGAGGGCGTCATCTCCGAAGCGCTGCCCAACGCGATGTTCCGTGTTGAGCTCACCAACGGACACAAGGTGCTCGCCACCATCTCCGGCAAGATGCGGCAGAACTACATCCGCATCATCCCCGAAGACCGCGTCGTCGTAGAGCTTTCGCCCTACGACCTCACGCGCGGTCGCATCGTCTACCGGTACCGCTAGACCGGTCGAGAAGTAACACCCCCTCGCATCCGTGCGAGGCCCGGTGAAGACAGCGAAAGAAAAATCATGAAGGTCAACCCCTCCGTCAAGCCCATCTGCGACCACTGCAAGGTCATCCGTCGTCACGGTCGCGTCATGGTCATCTGCAAGTCGAACCCGCGTCACAAGCAGCGCCAGGGCTGACGGATGCCGCGTGATGCGGCATCCACAGACTCACAACTCAATACTCAACGGCAGGTTCAGAGCCCCGCGAGGGGGGACACCCCGGGTGGAGGCCCGGGCACAGATCCTGCTCCATACCTCCACAAACTCTCAGGAGAACCGCATGGCACGTCTTGCCGGCGTTGACATCCCGCGCGACAAGCGCGTGGTGATCGCCCTCACGTACATCTACGGCATCGGCCGTACCCGCTCGGTCGAGATCCTCAAGGCCACCGAGATCGACGAGTCGATCCGCGTCAAGGACCTCACCGACGACCAGCTGGTCGCTCTGCGCGACCTCATCGAGGCCGACTACAAGGTGGAGGGTGACCTGCGCCGCGAGGTGGCCGCCGACATCCGCCGCAAGGTCGAGATCGGCTCCTACGAGGGAATCCGCCACCGTCGCGGCCTCCCGGTGCGCGGTCAGCGCACGAAGACCAACGCGCGTACCCGCAAGGGCCCGAAGCGCACCGTCGCCGGCAAGAAGAAGGCGCGCTAAGGCGCGGCCCAGGGTTTAGGAGAACACGCACATGGCACAGGCCAAGACCGCCGCGCGCAAGCCGCGCCGCAAGGAAAAGAAGAACATCGCGCTGGGCCACGCCCACATCAAGTCGACGTTCAACAACACGATCGTCTCGATCACCGACCCGACCGGCGCCGTCATCGCGTGGGCCTCGTCGGGTGGCGTCGGCTTCAAGGGCTCGCGCAAGTCGACCCCTTACGCCGCCGGCATGGCTGCCGAGTCGGCCGCCCGCCAGGCCGCCGAGCACGGTGTCAAGAAGGTGGACGTCTTCGTGAAGGGTCCGGGTTCGGGCCGCGAGACCGCGATCCGTTCGCTCACCGCCGCCGGCCTCGAGGTCGGTTCGATCTCGGACGTGACGCCGCAGGCCCACAACGGCTGCCGTCCGCCGAAGCGCCGCCGCGTCTGATCACTTTCGCACCCTGAGCCTGTCGACCCTTCGACAGGCTCAGGGATCGCATCGTCTTACAACAACTCAACACCTCTTGTAATCACACGTGTCAAATAGCGGGCACGTGATGGAAAGGAACACATAGTGCTCATCGCACAGCGTCCCACTTTGACCGAGGAGAAGGTCGGCGAATTCCGCAGCCGTTTCGTCATCGAGCCGCTGGAGCCTGGCTTCGGTTACACGATCGGCAACGCCCTGCGCCGCAGCCTGCTCTCCTCGATTCCCGGTGCCGCCGTCACCAGCATCCGCATCGACGGTGTGCTGCACGAGTTCAGCACCATCCCGGGCGTGAAGGAGGATGTCACCGAGATCATCCTCAACATCAAGCAGCTCGTCGTCTCGTCGGAGCGCGACGAGCCCATCACGGCCTACCTGCGCAAGACGGGTGCCGGTGAGGTCACCGCAGCAGACATCTCCGCTCCCGCCGGTGTCGAGGTGCACAACCCCGAGCTCGTGATCGCGACGCTCAACGACTCGGCGCGCTTCGAGCTCGAGCTGACGATCGAGCGTGGCCGTGGCTACGTCTCGGCGACGCAGAACCGCAACGAGTACGCCGAGGCCGGCCAGATCCCGATCGACTCGATCTACTCGCCCGTCCTCAAGGTCTCGTACCGCGTCGACGCGACGCGTGCCGGTGAGCGCACCGACTTCGACAAGCTCGTGCTGGATGTCGAGTCGAAGGCATCCATCACCCCGCGCGACGCCGTCGCGTCGGCCGGCCGCACGCTGGTCGAGCTGTTCGGTCTCGCCCGCGAGCTGAACGTCGAGGCCGAGGGCATCGAGATCGGCCCCGCGCCGGTCGCCGAGGTCGTCTCGGGCGAGCTGTCGATGCCGATCGAAGACCTCGATCTGTCGGTCCGTTCGTACAACTGCCTCAAGCGCGAGGGCATCAACACGGTGTCCGAGCTCGTCGCCCTCTCGGAGACGCAGCTCATGAACATCCGCAACTTCGGTCAGAAGTCGGTCGACGAGGTGCGCGACAAGCTCATCTCGCTCGGTCTGTCGCTGAAGGACTCGGTCCCCGGGTTCGACGGCGCGCACTTCTACGGCGGCTACGACGACGAGACCAACTGATCCGGCTCGCGCCGATTCGCTGACACTTTCCACCTGGAGTAACTGACATGCCCAAGCCCACCAAGGGTCCCCGCCTCGGAGGCGGCCCCGCCCACGAGCGCCTGCTGCTTGCGAACCTCGCCGCGGCGCTGTTCACGCACAAGTCCATCACGACGACCGAGACCAAGGCCAAGCGCCTGCGTCCGCTCGCCGAGCGCCTCATCACGAAGGCGAAGCGCGGCGACCTGCACGCGCGTCGCAGCGTGCTGTCGGTCATCGGTGACAAGGAAGTCGTGCACGTCCTGTTCGCCGAGATCGCGCCGCTGGTCGCGGACCGCGAGGGCGGCTACACGCGCATCACCAAGATCGGCAACCGCAAGGGCGACAACGCACCCATGGCCGTCATCGAGCTCGTGCTCGAGCCGGTGAACCCGAAGCCGAAGTCGGCGAAGAAGTCGGCTGCGGCGAAGCCCGCTGCCGAGGAGGCTCCGGCTGAGGAGGCTCCCGTCGAGGAGGCTCCCGTCGTGGAGGCTGCCGCTGAGGATGCCACCGACGCCGGTGCCGAGTCGCAGGCCGAGGGCGAGGCCGCCGAGGCTGCCGCCGACGAGGCCGTCGAGGCTCCCGCGGACGAGGACGCCAAGTAAGACCCCGTACAGAAGCCCGCTCACCCGCACCGTCGGGGGAGCGGGCTTCTGTCGTCCCCGGGGTGAGCGCGGTGAGAGTGTCCCCGCGCACGGGTAGGGTAGCCGCGTGAGCGAGCAGACCCTGGCCGAGCGGATCGAGACGCTGAGAGTGGATGCCCAGGCATCCGGAGCGTCGTCTCCGACGCATCCTCTGGTCACGTGGCGGGCGGCCGCAGAGGCCGACATCGACGCCATGCATGCCGTGGCCGCCGCTGCCGATGCGGTGGATCACCCGAGCTGGATCACCCCGCGTGACGACATCGCCGACACGTTCGAGCTGCCCCACATCGACCACGCCCGCGACACGATCCTCGCCATCGACGCGGCAGGCGACGTGGTCGCGTTCGGCAGCGCGTTCCTGCACCCGGCGCGCGAGGGTGCGCTGAAGGTGCATCTGGGCGGCACGGTGCGTCCCGATCTGCGCCGGCGGGGCATCGGCACCGCGCTGCTCGCGTGGCAGCGCGCCCGTGCGATCGAACAGCTCGCCGAGGCCCTTGCCACCTTGCCCGCCCGAGACGGCGACTGGACGGCCGATATCACGGTGTACGCGGAGGAGTCGACCCCGGACACCCGCGCAATCGCGGAGCGGCTGGGCTTCGCGCCCGAGCGGTGGTTCACGACGATGGAGCGCGACATGGCGGTGCCCGTCCCCGAGGTGGCCGCGCCCGACGGCATCGCGATCGTGCCGTTCACCCACGACCGCGACGACGACGCGCGTCTCGCGCGCAATGACGCGTTCCGCGACCACTGGGGCAGCCAGCCCTCGCAGCCGGCCACGTGGCAGAAGTTCACGGGAGGGCGATTCTTCCGCAGTGACCTGTCGCGGCTGGCGGTCGATGCGGACGGCGTGATCGTGGCGTTCTGCCTGGCATCCGTCAACGAAGAAGACTGGGCGGCGCTGGGCGCGACGAACTCGTACATCGATCTGATCGGCGTCGTGCGCGCGCACCGGCGCCGGGGCATCGCGCCGGCGGTCATCGCGGGCACACTCGCGGCGATCGGCGAGGCCGGCCTCGAACGGGCGGTGCTCGACGTCGACACGGCGAGCCCGACGGGCGCGAACACGCTCTACGAGGGGCTCGGCTTCCACGCCACCGAGCGCTCGGTGGCGCTCGTCACGACGATCTGACGCGCTCCGGAAGAGTCAGGGTGCAGCGTCGGGGTCGAGCGCGCGAGCGGCGCTCCAGCGGATGAGCGACACCTGGTACCCCACGTCGGCACGCTGGTTCTCGACGCCGTCGACGGCAGCCGCGACGGTCTGCGCATAGATGTCGCCGCCCATCTGCCCGGGGTGGATATGATCACCCGCCAGCATGTCGAGGTGCGGTGCGATCGCCGTCGACCAGTCGGCGACGACGACGCGCGGATGGGATGCCGCAAACGAGCTCAGTTCGGCATTGACGCCCGCGATCCAGTCGCGCGGCGCGAAAGCGCTGACCAACACGAGCGTGCGGGTGGGGCCGAGCGCGTCGTAGAGGGTCTGCAGGACGCCGTCGTCGACCGGACCGTTCGTCCCGAGACCGACCACGACATAGTCGCGCAAGGCGCCCTCGGCCGCGAGAGCGGCGACGATGTCGTCGCCCGCCCACATCGACCGTGAGACGGCTGCGTCGATCTGAATGCCGGGAAGGCGCCCGAGCAGGCCGCCCGCCGAGGCGAGCATGACGGAATCGCCGATCGCAGAGACCCGGTCACCCGCGACGGTCGTCGGTGCCGGCGGCAGCGGCTCGCCATGCGGGCCCGCCGTCGGTGTGGGGGTCGGTGTGGGGGTCGGCGTCGTGTCGGCGGCGCCCGCCTCCGAGGCATCCGCTCCCGCGCCCGCATCGGATGGCGTCGGGCTCGCAGACGGTGTGGCGGATGCCTGGGCCAGCGCATCGATCCCGGCCTGCACGGCGGCCTCGCTGGACGAGACCGGGGGTGCCGCGGCGACGGCGGCCGATGTGCCGCCGATCACGAGCGCGCCCGCGGCGAGGCCGGCGATCGCGCCGAAGCGCCGCTCCGGCGTAGACGCGAGCCGCGTGGCCAGCGCGCGGAT
>JASCPF010000022.1 GCA_029959325.1 Microbacteriaceae bacterium PS02068 | reverse complement strand
GGCTGGACGGGCACGGCGCGGACGTCGTCGCCGTGCTCAGCGCGACGATGCTGCGCGGAGACGGCGGCGACCGCGGCGCGCGGCGCGCCGGCGCTGGGCGACCCGACGACGGCGGAGACCTCGCCCGAGAGCTCCGGGAAGGCGTCGAGATCGTCGGCGTCGAAGGTGCTGCGCGACCGCGCGGGACGGGCGAGGGGCGGACCCGTCTCGACGGCGGTCACGCCGGCCGCCGGAGTCGGCGGCGGGTAGGTCGGCTCTGCAGCGGATGCGGCGGGCACGCGGGTGACGGCGGCGGATGCCTGCGGAGCGCTGCCTCCGGTTCGTCGGCCGGGCACGAACGCGATCGGACCCGGATCTTCGCTCACCGGCGGCGCGACGTAGGGGCGACCGGCGGCCGAGCTCGGCGGGTAGGGCGATGGGTGGATGGCGGAGACGTCATCGATCTCGGACGGCCACGCTGCGTCGCCTTCGGCCGGCGGCAGCGGCGGGCGGCCACGCAGCGGAGCCGGAGTCACGCCGGCGGCGCCGAGCTGACTCTGATCGGGATCGCCGATCGAGGACGCCACGTCGCCCGTCGGCGCGGACGGAGCGGGGAACGCGGACGGAGCGGGGAACGCGGGCGGGGCGGGGAATGAGGGCGGGGCGGGGCGTGACGCGGGGCCGTCGTAGGCGGAGGGAACACCCGTCGTCGGCGCGCCGACCGGCGGTGGTGTCGTCGGCGCCGCCGAGCTGAGGCGCGGAGTGGTCTCGGGCGGCGTCCATCCGCTCGCAGCGATCGACGGCGGAGCGAACGCCGCCGTCCCGTCGGCGGCCGGATCGTGGGCCGGCTGCGACGGGGCATCCTGCACTGCCCTCGGTGCCTCCGGAACCGGCGGCATCGGCGGAATCTCCTGCCCGGGCGCGACGCCGGGCGTCACGCTCGAGGCGATCACGCGCGCAGCAGGAGGACGGGAGGATGCCTCGGCCGGCGCCGCCGCAGTGGGGCGAGCAGGCCGTGCGCTCGCCCGCGCTCCGAGCCAGCGCGCGGGGCCGAAGCCGAGGATGCTCGCCCACACGACGAACAGCAGCGCGGCGAGAACCGTCATCCCCGAGCCGTAGCCGAACCCCGGATTGATCCGGTGCGCCGAGATCACCAGCAGCACGAACACGGCGATCTGGACGATGGGCACGAAGCTCAGAAGGACCAGCCACGGACTGAAGCCACCCCACTTGAGCACGGTCGCCGTGTTGAGGAGGGGCACCCAGCCCTTCCAGGCTTCTTCACCCATCTTCCGGAACATCGCCGACAACGCGAGCGCCGACCAGACGTACAGCGCGACGGTCAGAACGAACGAGAGCAGCCCTATGAGGGCGACCAGGGAATCGTCGGCGGGTGTGCTCATGCGGTATGCCGCGCGCCGGTGCGCGCGCGGCCCCCCTTTCCGGTGCGGGACGGGTTTCCGGTGCGAGACAGGCTACCGCGACGGATCAGGGATCGGCGCAACCCCCCGGGGACGAATGATCGCACAGACACCGCGGCGCGCAGGCGCTGCCACCGTGTCTGGGCGAACTCGCGCCGCTCGGCATCGACGATGTGCCAGAACTCGCCCGCCTCCTCCTCGCTCGTCGCCACCGATGAGAAGACGGCCTCGTCGGCGCTGCGGGCAAGACCGTCCGCGGCGGGCATGTCGAGCGCGGCGGCGATCTCGACGCGAGTTCCGACCGCGTGCCCCCGGCGACCGGCGTCCGCCGCGGCGTCGAGGTACTCCTCCCAGCCGCCGGCGATGCGGTCAGCGGGAGCCGCCGCCGTGCGGCGCGCGCGGCGGCGGAGTGCCTTGGCGGTCACGACGAGGAGGAACGGACCGAGCACGATCGCCGCGGCGCCGAGGGCCAGGCCGCCGATGCGGAGCGTCGCCCACAGCCAGGCGAGATCGACGGCGTCCGGGCGATCGACGCTCGACGGGTTGTCTTCCTGCGCGGGGTGGGGCGGCTCGACCTCGTCGACGACGTCGGGGCGAACCTCGGTGCCGATCGTCGGGTCGGGCTGGGCCGTGACCTCACGGCTCGGCGCCTGCGATCGCTGCGGCGTCACGTCGACGGGGATCCACTGCCCCGCAGAGCTGCGCACCTCGACCCACGCAGAGAGGTCGTCGGCGAGGCAGGTGCCCGTCTGGCACACGCTGAGCGAGGGATCCGCCGCCGAGGTCCGCGCACCGACCACGACGCGCGCAGGGAAGCCCAGCTCGCGCGCCATCAGAGCGACGGCGACGGAGAACTGCTCGTCATCGCCGATGGCCGCCACGAAGTTGCCCGACGCCGTCGCGCGCGGATCCTGCTCGCGCTCGAGCAGGGCGGTGAACAGCTGGTCGATGCGCGACAGGGAATGCCCGGCGGCGCTGGGCACGAACGTGTCGACGCCCGCGTCGGACATCCATGCGGTCTGCGCGTCGGTCAGGGAATGACTGAGGTAGCCGCGTTCGCGCAGCAGCGTCACAAGCCCTTCGAGGGCGGCTCCGCCCGTTCCTGCGACGTGCTCCTGCATCCACGTGCGCAGGCTCGCCGGTACCTCTGGAGCGCCGTCCGCGGCGCCGCCGCCGCCGGGGGCGGTGACCTCGCCCAGCGGGCGCGCGTCGGGCGCGGCCCCCTCCAGGCGATACGTGTCGCCCTGTCGCCACCCGGCGGTCTGCACGGCGGCCTCGAGGTCGTCGTTGACGTAGAAGCCGTCGGCGAGAGCCGCGGCGCGCGATCCCGAGAACGACACCGATGCGAGAGTGCCGGCAGACGGCATCCAGATTCCGTCGAGTCCCCCCACGGTGACCTCGACGTCGAGAGGAACCCCCGCCGACAGGGGACGACCGGATGCCAGCCGCACGAAGCTCGTCGCATCGGGGCCCGTTCCCGTGCGGTAGACGGCGCCGTCGTAGTCGTCGAGCACGGCCAGGCGGATGCGCTCGGGCAGGCGGGCCCCGGCCACGCGGAACAGCACCTGGCCGTACTCCGCATCGGTGAACATCGCGCGGTACGCCGACAGCGGGCTGACCGAGCGCGAGATCTCCATGCGTGGGCCCGTCGCCTGGCGCAGCACCGTGCGCTCCGCAGACATGGCCGCCGCCGGCACCGCGAGTGCGACGACCGTGGCGAAGGCGACCATCGCGAACCCGAGCCCGAGGCGACGTGCGTCGCGCCCACTTCCGCGGCGGATGCGCACACCGCTCGAGAGCGCCGCCTGCCGCAGCGCGCGCGCACGCGCCTCGCGACTGCGCCACGACAGCCAGAGCACGCCCGTGGCGAGCGTTCCGAGCCCCACGACGGTCTCGACGGGCGCGTAGAGCGTCAGCGCGCCGAGTGCGATCGGTGCACTGACCACGGTGTTACCGAACAGCAGACCGAAGCCGGTCATCGCGATCGACACCGGAACGGCCACCGTGGCGGCCGCATCGTCGCGCCACGACAGCAGGAGCGCCGCACACGTGCCGGCGAGGAAGACGATCAGCGCCGGGACGAGCAGGTTGCGATACGACCCCACCGGCAGATCGACGGTCAACAGGTCCTTCCACCCGACGACGATGCCCGCCCCCAGCTCACCGAGCCCTCGGACGAACGATGCCGGGTCGCTCATCCGCGTCGGCACGGCGAGCGGCACGCCGACCACCAGGACGGCGGCCGCGAGCAGGCCCGACGCCATCCATCCGCCGGCACGGCGCCACCGCACGAACGCGGCGATCGCGGCGGCGAGCGCGGCGGAGACGACGACGAGCAGGAGGAAGGCCCCGGACTGGTAGATCGGCCACGCGGCGACCGCGGCCAGCGCGACGGTGACAGCGACGTACAGCGATCCTGCGACGTACCGGCTCACGACGCCGCCCCCCGCAGCAGCAGACCGGTGAGGTCTTCGAGGGTGCCCACCGTGATCACCGTGAGACCCCCGAGCACCTGGGTGCGCGGGTGGGCGCGCTCGTCGCACACGATCGCGATCGTCGCGGCATCTGCCGGGTACGCCAGCGCCGCCTGCCGAAGCTTGGCGATGCCGACGTGCGAACCGGTGATCATCACCGCGATCGAGAGGCGTTCGTTCGCTTCAGAGGCGAGACGGCACACGTCGGTGAACGCCATCGTGTTCGCGAGACGATCGACGCCGCTGAACCCGTCGAGCACCACGCGCGGTGAGGCGGTCGGGATGTGTCGGATCGCCCGCAGCCGGCCGCGGACGACGCGCGGGATCTCGGCACCGACGACGATGTCGAGGTCGCGCGCGTCGTGCACGGCGCGGACGGCGAGAGAGGCCGCAGCACTCACGGCGACCTCGAACTCGGAGTCTGAGCCGTACTCCGCCGCGGCGAGACCGAGAACGACAGCCATGCGCGAGCGTCGCGACTCCTCGTACTGCCGGACCATGAGGCGGCCGGTCTTGGCGGTCGACTTCCAGTGCACCTGCCGCCGCGAGTCGCCGGGCGCGTATTCGCGGATCGCGTGGAAGGACATGTCGGCATCGACGAGCCGCGTCGTCGGGCTGCCGTCGAGATCGCGGATCAGTCCGGCGCTCGCCGACGGCACCGGTACGGTGCGCGGATGCACGTAGAGGTGATGCGCGTCGTCGAACGCGTGCTCGCGTCGCAGCAGTCCGATGGGATCGGAGCGCACCGTGGTCGCCGGGCCGATGCGCACGATGCCTCGCGGCTGGGGAGGAAGCTCGAGAAGCTGTGCGGACGACGCGCCGCCACGCAGCAGCGGCACGCCGAACTCGACGAGCCCGGCACCCACCGGCACGTCGATGCGACCGGGTAGCGCGATCCGAGTGCCGGTGTTGCGCACGGTCACGGTGGCTCGAGCGCCCGAGCCGGCGACGATGCGCTCGTGGAGAAGCGAGAGGTCGACCTCGTACGACCGCGCCTGGAAGAGGAACGGCACGCTGAGGGTGAGCAGGAGCAGTGCGGCAACGCCGGCGACGAGCGCCTCGACCCAGCCGAACATGAGCCCGGCGGCGAGACCGAGCGTGGCTGCGACGAGGGCGAGGACTCCCGCGGGCCGGACGGTGCGGCGGCTCCACGCCCACGCGGCGGTGAGACCGGCGCGCGTGAGCGACCATGCCCGTGTCGCCCGGATGGCGGCCCCGACGATCGCGCGACTGCGCGCCGAGGTGACCTCCGTGCGCTCCCCCGTGAGAGCACCACCCAGGGTGCGGGTCAGACGGGTGTCGCCGAGCGCTGTTCCTCGCCCTGTCACACGCCCTCCCGGCGGGTGGGGGGCGACACGTCCAGCAGGACCTGCCCGATGACGGCCTCGGCAGTCACGCCGTCGAACTCGGCCTCTGGATGCAGGATGAGGCGGTGCGCGAGCACCGCGACCGCGAGGCGCTTCACATCGTCGGGGGTCGCGTAGGTGCGCCCCTGTGACGCGGCCGAGGCGCGGGCCGAGCGCGTCAGCGCGAGCGCCCCGCGGATGCTCACGCCCAGTCGCACCTCGTCGGCCGAACGGGTCGCGTCGACCAGGCGGGCGATGTAGTCGAGCACGAGCGCGTCGACGTAGACGTCGGCGGCGAGCTCGGCCATGCCGGCCAGCGCCCCCGGCGTGATGATCGGGGCGAGCTCGTCGATCGGGGCGGCGGCCTGGTCGAGGATGCGCACGGTCGCGGCATGGTCGGGGTAGCCGAGCGACGTGCGCAGCAGGAAGCGGTCGAGCTGCGCTTCGGGCAGCCGGTAGGTGCCCGCCTGCTCGACGGGGTTCTGCGTCGCCAGCACGAGGAACGGCCTGCCGACCTCGCGCGTGACACCGTCGATCGTGACGTGCCGCTCTTCCATCACCTCGAGCAGCGCCGCCTGGGTCTTCGGGCTCGCGCGGTTGATCTCATCGGCCAGCACGATGTTGGCGAACACCGGACCCTGATGGAACTCGAACTGCCCGGTCTTCTGGTCGTAGACCGTGATGCCCGTGATGTCTCCGGGCAGCAGATCGGGCGTGAACTGAATGCGGGTCGTCGAGCCCTGCACCGATTGCGCGACCGCGCGTGCCAGCGAGGTCTTGCCCGTGCCCGGCACGTCCTCGAGCAGCACGTGACCCTCGCTGAGCATCGCAGTGAGCACGAGCTCGACGACGTGCCGCTTGCCGAGGACGGCCCGTTCGACGTTGTCGGCGAGCTGGGAGAAGGTCTGCGCGAACCAGGTCGCCTGTTCTGCGGTGATCGTCATGACGTGTCCTAGGGAGTGACCGGAGGTGCCGGAAGAGGTGTACAGAGGGCGGCGATGCTGCCCGTCGCCGGATCGAGGTTCCATCCCCGGCCCGCCCAGTCAACACTGACCTGGGCTTCGACTCGAACCGCCTCATCCGGGACGATCCACGGGTCGGAGTTCAGCGGCAGCAGAGCGCCGTTCGCGTCGTAGTAGGCGGGATCGAACGTGATCTGCGCGAGGCCGCCCGTGGAGTTGCCCGTGGCATCCAGGCGCGCGCCGCCCGCACAGGTGCCCAGGGCCCAGGTCGCCTGCACCTGGTAAGGCGCACTGCCGCGCGCGGGCGTCACCGTGGCCCAGGCCGACTGCCACCAGCCCGCGGTGTGCTCGTAGCGCACCTGCACCCTCGGATCGCTGTCGAAGATCGAGCTCGGCAGACCGGAGAAGACGGCGACGTTCTGGTTGGGAGGAGTCTCGCGCGAGGTCGGCGTCTGATCGATCGTCCACGTCGCCCGGCCGTCCGAGACGTGCGCGGTGGGGCCGACGACGAAGGTGTACCCGGTCGGCGCCGCGCCGCTCTGCACGGCGCGCACATCGGCGCTCGTACTCGCGCTGCCGAACAGCGTGCCGGCCGACCACGATTCGACGCAGAGCACGAAGGTGTAGACCTGCCCGTCCGGCAGGCCGCGGAAGACCACGGTGTCGCCGCCCTCCGTCGCGCGGCACGGCTGACCCTGCAGCACGATCCCGTAGCGGATCGTCGACCCGTCGCCCCCGGGCCCTGCCGTGCCGACCGCGGTGATGTCGACCCGACCGCCACCCGTGTTGACGGCGGTCAACGCGAGCGCCGGGTTCGTGGGGGCGCCGATGCCGTGCGCCGAGAAGGTCAGCGAGCCGACGCCCGGCCCACTGAGCCCGGGCGGGATGTCGAAGCGCGAGATGGGCGTCGCCACGACGGGAGCGCCCGTGTTCGACCCGACGCGGAACGTCGGCACCGTCACCGTCGTCGCGCCCGCGGGCACCGCGACGGTGATCGTCTCGCCGACGGCACTCGAGATCTGCAGGGCGCCCGTGTCCGCGGCATCCACACCCGCGAACACGAGGGATGCCACGCCGCCGTCCGCACCCGCGACGGCGGGCGTGGCAACGGCGCTGGCCGGCGGCTTCGGCGCGTCGTACGCCCAGGCCGTCGTGCGCACGGAGGTCCGCGAGGGGCCGACGCTGTTCACCGCGAAGACCTCGTACTCGCGCTTGTCGCCGTTGGGCGCAGCGATGGGCGCGCACACCCCCAGGGGCGTGCACGTGGCGACCGGTGCCCCGCCCTGGCGCACCTCGAAGCCCGTCAGCGCCGGATACGACGTCTGCGCCGGGCCGGGGTCGACGCGCAGGGTCAGCGATCCGTCCGCATACGCCGACTGCACGACCGCGGCCGGCGCCCGCGGGAACCCGTGCAGATCGAGCACGATCGTGCCGCTGCGCCCCGCTGCGCTCTGCCGGCCCTGCGCGTCGCGCACCACGAAACTCGCCGTGCAGGTGGCGCCCGGGGTGTCGTCTGCCCAGGTGGCGACGACGCGAGAGGGAGAGGCGACGGCGAAGGAGACCCCGGCGCACACGCTCGACGGCGCCACCGACACGAGCTGCAGGGCGGTGGTCGGCAGCGGATTGACCTCGCCCGGTGCGCCGATGACGTCGATGGTGCACGACGAGCCGGATGCCTGCGTGCACTGCTGCGAGACCTGGCCGCCCTGGGGAAGGGTCGACGGGGCAGCGCCGACGCGGAGCGTGATGCGTGCCGGCGTCACCCCCGGATGGCTCGTCACCTCGACGAGCACGCCGTCGACGGTGCCGGGGGTCGCGTCGTCGTTCGCGCGGACCGTGAGCTGCGACCCCTCGAGCGTGACGGCGAACGCCGTCGCGGTGTCGACGACCCGGTACTGGATGGGCTCGGGCCGGCCCTGCCACGTCGTCATCGATGACAGGTCGTAGACGTGGGTCTCGCCGGGGGCCACTTCGAGGGCGGCCGGCGCGAGCGAGGGCTGAGGGTCGATCGGCGTCACGATCACCGGAATCGAGAGCACGGTCCACGAGGACGATCCGTCGAGGCGGACCGGCACGAGGCACGCGTCCGTCCACGGAGCGCCCTCGCCTGCGGTGTAGCGGACGTCGGTGCCCGCGGCCCCTGCGCAGGTCGCGGCGGCGCGCGCGCCGGACGCGCGCACGTTCGCCTTGTCGATCTCGAGCGAGCGGCCGCGCGGTATCGCGACCATGCTCGCCACGTCGGCATCGGCTCGGTCACCCTCGGAGACCGTGATCGGAGAGGTTCCGGCGCGCAGCGACAGGGCCGCGTCGGACGCGGCGGGAACGCGGAGGAACGCGTAGGTCGTCACGGGGCCCGAGGCTGTCTGGCCGGTGACGGAGAACGGAATGATGCGCGCCGCGTCGGTCTCGCGCGCGCTGATCCTCGCCCCCGAGACGCTCACGCCTTCGGGGTCGCCCCAGAGGCCGACGACGAGGTCGGCGGTGTCGCCGCCCGACCACAGCACCTTGCCCGACAGCACGTTGACGCCCGTCTCGAGGTCGTCGCGATCGGCGGCAGTGAGAACGGTGTCCGCGACGATGGGGAAGTCCGGGACGCGCTGTGCGACGACCTTGACGACCACGCGGCCGCGCGCCGTGTTGCCCGACGAGGACTCGACGTCGTAGAGGAAGGTCATCGTGCCCGGATCCGTGCCCGCCGAGATCGTGACCGTGTCGTCGGTGACGCTGTCTATGCGGCCCTCCAGCCGCGCGTACTCCTCGCTCGCACTGCCGTCGAGAGCCGTCTCGGGGACGTCGGGCCGCACGGCGACGAGCTTCAGCGTGCCCTGCATGGGGTCGAGATCGTTCGCCAGCGGGTGCACCCGGAGGACGCTGTCGGCGCCGGCCTGCACGTGGACATAGTCGGTGTACGTGATCGGGCTCGGATTGCTCTCGCCGCTGAGGATGCCGATGCGCACCGTTCCCTCGCCGGTCGCACCGAATGCGTCGACCACGCGATAGGTGAACGAGTCCTGACCGCTCGTCCCGGCGGTGCTCGTGTAGACGATCGAGCCGCCGTCCCCCGAGATCGCCGCCGAGCCGTGCGCGGGCTGCGTCACGATGCGGTCGAGGCGCACGACGTCGCCGTCGGGGTCGGACCCGAACCCGTCGAACGGGATGATCGTGGCCAGCCCGCTCGCCACGCGGCCGGACAGGCGCGCGGGCAGCGGGTCACGGTTGGTGTCGGCGTCGACCACCCGCACATGCACGATCGCGGTGTCGCCCTGTGCGGGAGACCCCGTCGTGAACGCGCGATAGTCGATCGAGTAGTCGCCTGCGGTCGACGGGGCGAGGTAGCGCACGACGTCGCCCGACGCGAACGCGAGCGCATCGGGGGTCGACGAGGTGATCGATTCGGGATCCAACCGGGGGCGGCCGCCGGCCGCGGCGACATCGTTCGCCAGCACGGGGATGTCGATCTGTGCGCCGGCGCGCACCACGACGCTGTCGTCGACAGTGATCGGGGGCGCATCGGGGGCGGGGGGCAGGAGGTACACCGTCGCCTGGCCGAGCACCGAGGCGCCCTCGTCGGCGGTACCGTCACTGACCCGGTACGACACCGTGCCGAGCAGCCCGGATGCCTCGTCGGCGGTCGACCCCGAGACGCGCAGCTGGCTCTGGCCCACGGCGTCTGCGATCAGCGACGACCCCGGCGCGGCGCTCACGACGACGTCGCTGACGAGCAGGACACGCCCCGTGGGGTTCGAGACGGCGGCGAGCACGTCGACGGTCGCGTCAGCCTGCGGGCGCACGAACGCCACGACGGGCGCCGTGGCGAGTCCGGCCGGAGAATCGGGCGGCAGGAGCGTGATCCGCGCCGTACCGGTCGCCTCGTGCCCCGCCGATGAGACGGTCACGGCGACGCGATAGCTGCCCGGTGTGCTCGCGGCGAAATCGAACTGCGTCGACCCGCCGACCAAGGTCGCGGTCGCCGCGGCATCGTCGAGCACGCGCGCCGACGTCAACGTCACCTGCCCCGCGGTGCCGGTCACATGGGGGGCGACATCGACGGTGAGCCGCGAGCCCGCGGTGTCGACGACGGCGAACGACTGCACCTGGGGCCCCGCATCGCCCCGCACCCGCACGGCGAGACCCTTCGTCGTGGCTGCGCCGCGCGCATCGGCCACCGTCAGCGTGAGCGAGGCGGTCTGATCGCCCGTCTGACCGGTGTCGGCGTGCTGGTAGACGACCGTGCCTTCGGGAGTGGCCGCGACCTGGCCGAGCCCCGAGTCATCCGTCGCCGACAGCAGGATGATCGGATCGCCCTCCGGATCGACCCAGTCCCCCAGCACGGGCAGGCTCACCGTGCCGCCGGGCTCGACCTCGGGGCTCGGCCAGTCCTGCTGGCATCCCTCGACGCCGCACCACACCGGGGCGGAGTTCTCGTCGTCGGCGGCGACCCGCAGCACGACGGTCGCCGGCGCGGACATCAGACCGTCCGCGGTCGTCCCGTCGGTGACGGCATAGGTGAAGCTCGCGGTGCCCGTCGCACCCGGCGCGACGCGCACCGCGAGGCGCTGCCGATCGTCGGTGACGGTGAGCGTGCCGAAGGCGGGGTCGAGGCCCTGGACCGACGCCGGGTCGACCGAGAGCACGTCTTCGTTCGGGTCGTGGTCGTTCAGCAGGACGGGCAGGCTCACGAGGGCGCCGGCGCGCACGCCGAACGCGTCATCGACGGCCACGGGCGGGCGGGGATCGATGACCGGGGGCGGCTCTTGCTCGTTGGTCTGCGGCGCGGTCTGCACCTGGTCGTCGAGATCCCAGTCCTGGCTCGACGGGATCAGCGCGCCGCCCGGAGCCGTCCACACCCAGCCCGATCGCGCGTCGTTCAGCACGAGACCGTCGCCGGCGTCGACGAAGACGGGGCGGCGCTGGGCCGGCAGCGAACCGTTCGCATAGTCGAGCTGGACGTCGCCGTTCTCCGAATCCCAGAGGGTGCCGGGGCCTGCTCCCTCGGGCAGCCACGCGGCGTAGACGACGCCCGATCGCACGGCGGGGCGCGCCGGTGTGCCGCGCGCCGTCGTGCGGTCGCCGAACACCCGCTCGGCCGCAGCGTCGGCCACCGGGACGCGCACCAGTCCGCTCTCGTCGGCGATGTACACCGCGTCACCCGAGGGATCAGGCCGCGAGAGCGCGATCGTGCCCGAGGTGTCGGCGGATGCCCCGCTGCGCGTGGACGTCCAGTACGTCCCCGACCCGGTGTCGACCAAGACCCAGGCGCCCCCGGCGGACGTCAGCGCGGGAGATGCGGCGTCGGCGCTCACGGTGTCGGTGCGCTGCACGGCGGTGGTGTCGATGTCGACGCGGATGACGGTGCCCGCCGCCGCAGAGTAGGTGAACAGCCGACCCGACGAATCGACGGCGATCGCGTCGGAGGTGTACGCGGGGCCCGCGTTCTCGGCGCTCGGATCGCGATCGGCCCCGGTCGGATCGATCTGCGTGGCCGCACCCGCCGAGAGCCGCCCGGCGAAGATCTCGCCGTTGTCGGTGCGGTAGGCGACGAAATCCCCCGCGGTCGCGACCTCCTCCGTGCCGGGAGGGGCGGCCGTCGCGGTGCGCAGCCCCTCGGCGTCGAGGTCGACCGGCACCGCATCGTCGATGCGGATCACCTTCGCGTCGCTGTCGGTGAACATGTACGCGCCGTCGCCGGTCGACGCGATCCGGCTCGGATTGCTGACCGAACGCACGGTGTCGAGTTCGTCGATGGCGGTGTTGACCCGCGCGTAGCGCAGCCCGTCGGCCTGCAGCACCCACGCCGTCGTGTCGCGCGGAGGGGTGCGCTGGGCATCCAGCCCCGGCCACGCGATGCTGATGCCCGCGATGAGCGCCGCCGCGACACCCGCCGCGACGAATCCGACCACCGTCCCGCGGGAGGGCCGAGTGGCGGCCATCAGTGCAGCCCCATCCAGAGCGCGACGCCGCCCGCCACAAGACCGGCGAGGGCCACGGAGCCACCGACGACCCACGGCCAGACGAGGCGGCGCGGCGGCGGAGGCGTCGTGACGCTCGTGTCTTCGTCGTAGCGACGTGCCGTCGGTTCGAGCGGCGCGGGATTGCGCCGGCCCTCGTACTCGAGGTGACTGCGGACGGGCCCGCGGGCGCTCGCATCGGCGAAGTCGACGCCGGCCGAGGCAGGCGTCCACTCCGCGGCGGGGACCTCGAGAGGTGTCGGCGCCAGCCCCTCGCTGAGCTGGACGGCGCGCACGGCTTCGCCGAACTCGGCGGCACTGCGGTAGCGACGGTCGGCGTCGCGCGCCATCGCGGTCGCGAGCACCTGCTGCAGCGCGTCGGGGACGTCGGGCCGCGGGATCGGCACGAACGTCGCCCGGGCGATGCGCCGGCGCATCAGCTCGCGCGTGTTCTGCCCCTTCTCGCGGCGCTCGAACGGACTGTGGCCCGCGAGCAGTGAGTACACCGTCGCCCCGAGGCTCCAGATCTCGCTTTCGACCGTGCCGCCGGTCAGCTCTGCGATGACCTCGGGCGCGCTCCACGGAATCGACATCGCGAGCACTTCGGCATCCGCCGATCGCGCGAGCGTCGACGAGATGCCGAAGTCGGCGAGCACCGCCGAACCGAACGTCGTGATGAGGATGTTGCTCGGCTTGATGTCGCGATGGATGAGCCCGGCGCGGTGCGCCGATTCGAGGGCTCCCGCGAGGCGCACGGCGATGGCCATGACCTCGGCGATCGGCATCCGCTCGATCCGGTAGCGCTGTGCGAGCGAGCCCGGGCAGTACTCCATGACGATGTAGGGCCGGCCGTCGGCCGAGATGCCGGCCTGGTACACGGTCACGATCGCGGGGTGCGCCGAAAGGTGCGCGAGGACGTCGGCCTCGGCGTTGAACATGCGCAGCAGGTCCGGATCGCGCTCGTTCGCGGGAAGCACCTTCACCGCGACTTGGCGGCGCGGCATGTCCTGCTGATAGAGGAAGACGTCGGCGAACCCGCCGGAGCCCAGCGGGCGCACGTAGTCGAGGCCGGGCAGGAGCGGCGGCGCGGACGGCAGTCTGCGCGTCATGACACCCCTTCGCTCGGATCGTCTCCAGGGCTCATCGAAGACTCTGGCAATGCTAACAATATCCGAATGTGAGAAACCTCTAATGTTCTGAGAATCCCGCGTCACCGTTCGGATCGAACGGCGCATCCAGCGAACGTGCGAGGTCATCGAGCATCGCCGCGATCTGCGGTTCGACGTACTCGCCGACGGCGGCCTGGATGCGCAGGCGATGGTGCAGCAGCACGGTGCACACCTCGCGCCCGACCATGTTGGCGTAGTCGTCGGCGAGGCCGACCTCTTGGCGCAGCGCCGCCTTCGCCTCGTCGCTGAGCGGCGGCAGATCGGGCATGTCGGCGTCGACCTCGGCGGCGAGCCCGCCGATCGTGAACAGGAACGGTGCACCCGGCACAGGGTCGGGATCGAGCGGAAGCCCCTCGAATTCGGGGTCGAGGCCCTCAGCGGGGCGGTAGCTGCGGGCACGATTGCGCGCCGCCTGCTGGTCGAGCTCGGCCTGCAGCATGGGCAGGTTCCGTGACGTGTACTCGGCGACCGCGTGATCGACGATCGTCTTCACGCGCGTCGAGAGTCCGTGCTGCACGCCGTGCGGCACGTCGGCGCCGAGGCCCGCGGCCGACAGCACGGGTGATCCGAAGCATCGGCGGCACGGAGCGACACGTCCTCGGTGGGTGGCAGGTTCCCAGCGCGGCAACCAGCGCAGCCAGGCATCCACTGCCTGGCTGACCTGGGTCTCGATCGACCGCTCCACGGGTCCATTGTCGCCGGTGGCGGGCGATCTCGCTGTATTCGACCCGAATCAGGATCACGGCGCTTCGCGCTCTCCTCGCTCCCAGGGCCAGCGCGGAGGGCTGGCGCGGGTGCGCACGAGGGCGACCGCCACCCACCCCGAGAGGACGGCGGCGGATGCCAGCACGACGGCGAACCACGATGTCGCGAAGCCGCCCACCCCGGCGACCGCCCGGGCAGGGTCGACACCCGCGAGAAGCGCCCCGGCCAGGACCCCCGCGAGGTAGGCCAGGAACGTCACTGCGGCGACCACGGCGATGGCCGGGTACGAGGCGCGCGGGCGACGGACCGCGCGCCGCACCGCGACGGCGTAGGTGAGCACGGCGGCCGCCACGCCGACGATGCCGGCCGCCTGGCCGAGCCCGGCGACGGGCAGCACCTCGGCATCCGTCAGCAGGCTCAGCATGCCGAAGCCGGCGACCAGCAGCGCGAAGAACCCCGCGCTGGTCAGCAGGGTCGCCAGGCCCGGCGACGCCCCGTGCGGCCCTTCGGCCATCAGCCCTGGTGGAGTCGCGGACCCGCCTCGAGCGTGCGCTCGTATTCGCGCTGCGCCTCACGGTTGAGCTCGGCCACCCGGCGTCCGCGGGCGGCGACCCAGGCTCCGAACCAGATCGTCAGCTCGCGCCCGACGACGAAGGCCACGATCGCGAGCGGGGCGAGCACCTGTCCCTTGACGAGCTCCTGTCCCTGCGAGGCGGTGAGCTGCCAGAACGGCGCCTGGAAGAGCTGGCCGAGGATGTGGCCGCCGTACGACGCGAGGCCGACGATCACGCCGAAGATGACCCAGTGGCCCCAGCGTCCGCGGTTGACGATCGCGCCGAGCAGCCAGAACGCGAGATAGAAGACCACGACCGGCACCCAGAACCACCACGAGGTCAGCGCCGACGTCGCGGCGGTGCCGACGTTCGACCCCGTGACGTCGCCGTCGAGGGCGCGCAGCCCGAGGGCGGCGGCGAGGTAGAGGATGCCGAAGGCGATGGCGGCCAGGAGTCCGATCGCGCCGGCGGCGGCGCGGTTGCCGCGCGGACGCGGCGCCTCGGGCGCCTGCACGAAGATCGGCTGGGGCGCGACAGGCGCGACAGGCGCGGCTGCCGCAGCGGCGACGACGGCCGGTGCGACCACCTCGGTGGGCGCGTCGGGGTCGCTGGAGTACGCGCCGGGCGTGTAGGCCTCGTCGACGGGCTCGTCGGCGTAGCGGTCGGCGTACGCCACGTCGGCGGGGTCAGCGGCAGGGGCGACGACGACGGTGTCGACCTGCTCGGCGACGACCGGCTCTTCTACGACGACCTCGCGCGACGCTGCCTCAGCGTCGGCCAGGGCCTCGTGTGCGCGCGCGACAGCGTCATCCGCCGACGTCGCCTCGACATCGGCGACGTTCTCTTCGACCGGATCACCGTACTGGGGGTCGCTCATGGCGTGTGCTCCTCACGCGGGACCGATCTCTCGCAGATCTCCAGGCCGCCGCACAGTGAGCGTAACCCGGGGTCCGCGCCCTGCCGCGGAGCCTCGCCGGGATTGTGCGCCGTGTCTGGCCGCGCGCCGCGTGGCGTGACGGCGAGGCCTGACACGTGCCTATCGTGGGGGGATGCCCCGCCCTCGCCTCACTCGACTTGCCGCTCGCGGCGCGGCGCTGGGCGCTCTCGCCGCGGTACTCGCGCTGACCGGCTGCACCGGCACGCCGGGCCCCGCGCCCTCGACGTCGGCGTCGGGCGGTGACGCCGCGGCATCCGCCCGTCCCACGCCGTCGGCGTCGATCACTCCGTTCCCGATGGGGCAGGCGACATCGACGACGGCGCTGCCCGCCGATCTCCCCCAGGGCTGCCGCGACATCCTCGACGATGCCGTGCTCGCTCAGCTGAAGGACGTGCCGCTGAACGCCGAGGGGATGGGCGGGGGCATCCGTCCCGACAGCTCGCGCGTGTGCGTCTGGGGCGACCCGGCGGCCGCGACGACCCGCCTCGTGACCGTGATCGGCTACTCGCCCGATCGCGAAGCGCGCGACGCCCTCTATGCCCTCGGCGCCGACGGGTTCACCTGCTACGAGCCGCAGGGCGGGGTGCGCTGCGAGAAGACCTGGGACGACCCGAATCTGCCGGTGAAGAACGGGCGCACGCTGTTCTACCGCGACGGGGTCATCATCGACACGCAGTATTCGAACCTCTCGCCGACCGGCTACACGAACGCGATCATCTCGTCGCTCTGGCCCCCGGCAGGGGTGCCGCCGAAGTTCTCGGCGCCGACGCCGAGCGCGTCGCCGACGCCTTCGCGGACCCCGTAGTGACGCCGCTCTGCCCGCACTAGGCTCGCGTCAGACCACGCCGACGGAGGAGACGCGATGAGCCACGACAAGAACGACGAACTGCGGGCCGACAAGACGTCGCAGGACGAGCACCGCCAGCACGAGCGCGACGACGCGTTCGAGAAGACCGGCGAGACCTTCGACGCCGCGTCGCAGGACGAGCGCCGCCACGAGGGCAACGAGAAGCACTGAGCATGCTCGCCGGGTGCGCCGCCGCGGGCTGAGCGCGCCGCGCGTCAGCGCCAGACGTTCGCCGCCGTGTCGGCGGCGTAGCCCTCGGGATGCCACCCGCTCTCGCTCGTCGAGAGCCACAGCCCCCCGCCGGCCGCGATCGTCTCGGTCAGGTCGCCGTCGCTGCGCGTGCACGTGGTGCGATCGTTCTGCGTCGTGCAGGCGAAGCCCGCGGCGGGCAGGGCCGCCGCTGCGATCGCGCCAGCATCGGTGGGCACCGTCGCGAGCGTCGTCGACACCGTGCCGGCATCGGCGTGCCACGAGCAGGTCATCGTCACCTGCGGCTGCACTGCGGTGACGAGCGTCGTGGCGGTCGTCACCGGGGCATCCGATGACGGCGTCATGACGGCGCCTCGGGTGAAGCGCATCGCTGCCCACATCGGTTCGCCATAGAGGTCGGCGCACTCGGTGGGCGGCCCGTCCACGGCCTCATCGCCCGCCGCGGCCACCGCGTCGGAGGTCGCCGCAGGACCCTGCCCGGCGGAGCCCAGCCAGGCGAGGGATGCCGGGAGCATCGGCACCGCGAGGTACGCGAGAACGCCCAGCGTGGCGAGGCATCCGATGCCCACGACCCACGCGATGAAGGCATTCCTGCCGCCGACTCGAGCCATGACTCCACGCTAAGCCGCCGCGCGGCGTGCGCCCGGCGGACACGGCGAAAGGCCCCGGGAACGTGTGTTCCCGAGGCCTTTCCCTCGACGACCCTTCGACAAGCTCAGGGACCGAGCCGAGCTCAGGGACCGAGCCGAGCTCAGCCGATCAGTTGTACTCGGTGGAGAAACCGTCGGTCGTGAAGCTGTCGAAATCGACGTAGCTCAGGTCGTCGCCCGAGTAGGCGCCGTCCGAGGCGAAGATGCGGTTGGGGTACCGCTCGCTCTTGGCCTCGTCCGTCGCCTCGACCGTGACGTTGCGGTACTTCGCAAGACCGGTTCCGGCGGGGATGAGCTTTCCGATGATGACGTTCTCCTTGAGGCCGACCAGCGGGTCGCTGCGGCCTTCCATGGCCGCCTGCGTCAGAACGCGGGTGGTCTCCTGGAACGACGCGGCCGACAGCCACGACTCGGTCGCGAGCGACGCCTTCGTGATACCCATCAGCTCGGGACGGCCCGACGCGGGGCGCTTGCCCTCGGCCACGGCCTCGCGGTTGATGCTCTGGTACTTCTTGAAGTCGACCAGCTCACCCGGCAGCAGCGTCGTGTCGCCGTGGTCGACCACGGTGACCTTCCGCAGCATCTGACGGACGATGACCTCGATGTGCTTGTCGTGGATCGGCACACCCTGCGAGCGGTACACGCCCTGCACGCCGCCGACGAGGTACTTCTGCACCTCGCGGGCACCCATGACACGCATGACCTCCTTGGGGTCGAGCGTGCCGACGAGGATCGGCTGACCGACCTCGACGTGCTGCCCGTCCTCGACCAGCAGCGTCGCGCGCTTCAGGACCGGGTAGACGTGCGGCTCGTCGCCCGAGTCGGGCGTCAGGATGACCTTCTTGGCCTTGTCGGTCTCGTCGATCGTGATGCGACCGGCGGCCTCGGCGATCGGGGACGCCCCCTTCGGGGTACGCGCCTCGAACAGCTCCTGCACGCGCGGCAGACCCTGGGTGATGTCGTCGGCCGAGGCCGAACCACCCGTGTGGAAGGTACGCATCGTCAGCTGGGTACCGGGCTCACCGATCGACTGGGCCGCGATGATGCCGACGGCCTCGCCGATGTCGACGAGCTTTCCGGTCGCGAGCGAGCGGCCGTAGCAGCGCGCACACACACCGACCGCCGAGTCGCAGGTCAGCACCGAGCGGACCTTGATCGACTCGACACCCGCCTCGACGAGCTTGTCGATGAGCACGTCGCCCACGTCTTCACCGGCCGACGCCACGACGGCACCGGACGGGTCGACCGCGTCGGCGGCGAGGGTACGGGCGAACACGGAGTTCTCGACGTTCGCGTCGCGCACCAGCGTGCCGTCGGCACCGGGAGCTGCGATCGTGAACTCGAGGCCCTTGCTGGTGCCGCAGTCCTCTTCGCGGATGATGACGTCCTGCGAGACGTCGACGAGTCGACGCGTCAGGTAGCCCGAGTCGGCCGTACGGAGGGCCGTGTCGGCCAGACCCTTGCGGGCACCGTGCGTCGCGGTGAAGTACTCGGCGACCGACAGCCCCTCGCGGTACGAGGAGATGATCGGACGCGGCATGATCTCACCCTTGGTGTTGTTCACCAGGCCTCGGATGCCCGCGATGTTGCGGATCTGCAGCCAGTTACCACGAGCGCCCGAGCTCACCATGCGGTTGATGGTGTTCTCGGCCGGGAAGTTGGCCTTCATCGCGGCCTGCACCTCGTCGGTCGCCTCGGTCCAGATCTTGATCTGCTCCTGACGACGCTCCGAGTCGGTCACGAGACCCTTCTCGAACTGGCCCTGCACCTTCTGCGCCTGCTTCTCGAACTTGGCGATGATCTCGCCCTTGTTCGGCGGCGTGAGCACGTCGCTGAGCGCGACGGTCACACCCGAGCGGGTGGCCCAGTAGAAGCCGGCGTCCTTGATGCGGTCGAGCGACGCGGCGACCTCGACCTTGGGGTACTCCTCGGCGAGCTTGTTGACGATCTGCGACAGCTTGCCCTTGTCGGCCTGCTCGCGCACGAACGGGTAGCCCTTGGGGAGCGTGTCGTTGAAGATCGCCTGACCCAGCGAGGCATCTACGAGACCGTGGCGCTCGTAGCCCTCGGGGGCTTCGCCCTCGAGGAAGGTGAGGCCGTGGATGCGGATGCGCGCCTTGGCCTGCAGGTCGAGGGTGCCCTCGTCCTTGGCCAGGATCGCCTCGCCGACCGAGCCGAACACGCGACCCTCGCCCTTCGCACCCTCGATGACCGTGGTCAGGTGGTGCAGGCCGATGATCATGTCCTGCGAGGGCAGGGTGACCGGGCGGCCGTCGGACGGCTTCAGGATGTTGTTCGACGCGAGCATGAGCACGCGGGCCTCGGCCTGCGCCTCGACCGACAGGGGCAGGTGCACAGCCATCTGGTCACCGTCGAAGTCGGCGTTGAACGCCGCGCAGACGAGCGGGTGCAGCTGGATGGCCTTGCCCTCGACGAGCTGAGGCTCGAAGGCCTGGATGCCGAGGCGGTGGAGCGTCGGCGCACGGTTGAGCAGCACGGGGCGCTCGCGGATGATCTCCTCGAGGACGTCCCAGACTTGCGCATGCATGCGCTCGACCTGACGCTTGGCGGCCTTGATGTTCTGCGCGTGACCGAGGTCGATCAGGCGCTTGATCACGAACGGCTTGAACAGCTCGAGGGCCATCTGCTTGGGCAGACCGCACTGGTGCAGCTTCAGCTGGGGCCCGACGATGATGACCGAACGGCCCGAGTAGTCCACGCGCTTGCCGAGCAGGTTCTGACGGAACCGGCCCTGCTTGCCCTTGAGCATGTCGGAGAGCGACTTCAGCGCACGGTTGCCGGTACCGGTGACGGGGCGACCACGGCGGCCGTTGTCGAACAGCGCGTCGACGGCCTCCTGCAGCATGCGCTTCTCGTTGTTGACGATGATCTCGGGAGCACCGAGGTCGATCAGGCGACGGAGGCGGTTGTTGCGGTTGATCACGCGGCGGTACAGGTCGTTCAGGTCGCTCGTGGCGAAACGGCCACCGTCGAGCTGCACCATCGGGCGCAGCTCCGGCGGGATCACCGGAACGACGTCGAGGACCATGGATGCCGGCGACATGCCCGTCTGCAGGAACGAGTTGACGACCTTCAGGCGCTTGATCGCACGGATCTTGCGCTGGCCCTTGCCCTCGGAGATCTGCAGGTGCAGCGACTCGGCCTCGGCGGCCAGGTCGAACGCCTGCAGGCGACGCTGGATCGACTCGGCGCCCATGTAGGCCTCGAAGTACTGACCGAAGCGGTCCTGCAGCTCGTGGAAGACGTCGTCCTCCTGCTTGAGCTGACCGACCGAGAGGTTGCGGAACTCGTCCCACATGCGCTCGAGCTTGGCGACCTGGTCGTCCGCGTTCTTGCGGATGGATGCCATCTCCTTCTCGGCGGCATCCTTGACCTTCTTCTTCTGGTCGGCCTTGGCACCCTCCGCCTCGAGGGCGGCGAGCTCTTCCTCGAGCTTCGCCAGACGCGTCGCGACGCGGGCGTCACGGCGGTCGGCGAGGTTCTTGATCTCGAGGCGCAGGTTCGACTCGTGCGTCGGCAGGTCGCGGTGACGCGCCTCTTCGTCGACGCCGATCACCATGTAGGCGGCGAAGTAGATGACCTTCTCGAGGTCCTTCGGCGCCATGTCGAGCAGGTAGCCGAGACGCGAGGGCACACCCTTGAAGTACCAGATGTGCGTCACGGGAGCGGCGAGCTCGATGTGACCCATGCGCTCACGACGAACCGAGGACTTGGTGACCTCGACGCCGCAGCGCTCGCAGACGATGCCCTTGAAGCGGACACGCTTGTACTTGCCGCAGGCGCACTCCCAGTCGCGGGAGGGTCCGAAGATCTGCTCGCCGAAGAGGCCGTCCTTCTCGGGCTTGAGCGTGCGGTAGTTGATGGTTTCGGGCTTCTTGACCTCGCCGAACGACCAACGACGGATGTCGTCGGCAGTCGCGAGACCGATGCGAAGCTGATCGAAGGTATTGGACTCGAGCACTGGTTCTCCTGTGTCGGAAATGATGGGACGCCGGTCCCTGAGCTTGTCGAAGGGCGCGGGTCAGATCTCGTCGATGGACGAGGACTCGAACCGGGTGGAGATGTTGATGCCGAGCTCTTCCGCTGCGCGGAAGGCTTCATCGTCGGTGTCGCGGAGGTTGACCGCCGTGCCGTCGGCCGAGAGGACCTCGACGTTCAGGCAGAGCGACTGCATCTCCTTCATGAGGACCTTGAAGGACTCGGGGATGCCGGGCTCCTGGATGTTCTCGCCCTTGACGATCGCCTCGTAGACCTTGACGCGGCCCACGATGTCATCGGACTTGATAGTCAGGAGCTCCTGCAGCGCGTACGCCGCACCGTAGGCCTCGAGGGCCCACACCTCCATCTCACCGAAGCGCTGGCCACCGAACTGCGCCTTACCACCGAGCGGCTGCTGGGTGATCATCGAGTACGGACCGGTCGAACGGGCGTGGATCTTGTCGTCGACGAGGTGGTGCAGCTTCAGGATGTACATGTAGCCGACCGAGATGGGCGCCGGGAACGGCTCGCCGGAGCGGCCGTCGAACATGAGGGCCTTTCCGGTGGAGTCGATCAGGCGGTCGCCGTCGCGGTTGGGCGTCGTCGAGTCGAGCAGACCCGCGATCTCACGCTCGAACGCGCCGTCGAACACCGGGGTGGCGACCTTCGTGCCGGGGGCGGCCTGGCGGGCCTCCTCCGGAAGGTCGATCGCCCACTCGGGAGTGCCTTCGACCTGCCAGCCCTGCTGGGCGATCCAGCCGAGGTGCAGCTCGAGGACCTGGCCGAAGTTCATTCGACCGGGGATGCCGAGCGGGTTCAGCACGATGTCGACCGGGGTGCCGTCGGCCATGAAGGGCATGTCCTCGACGGGCAGGATCTTCGCGATGACGCCCTTGTTGCCGTGGCGGCCGGCGAGCTTGTCACCCTCGGTGATCTTGCGCTTCTGGGCGATATAGACCACGACGCGGCGGTTGACGCCCGAGCCGAGCTCGTCGTCACCGTCTTCGGCGTTGAACTCCTTGACGGCGATGATCGTGCCCTGCTCGCCGTGGGGCACCTTCAGCGAGGTGTCACGGACTTCGCGGCTCTTCTCGTTGAAGATCGCGCGCAGCAGGCGCTCTTCGGCCGACAGCTCGGTCTCGCCCTTCGGCGTGACCTTGCCGACGAGGATGTCGCCGGGGCGCACCTCGGCGCCGATGCGGACGATGCCGCGCTCGTCGAGGTCCTTCAGCAGGTCGGGGCTGACGTTGGGGAGGTCACGGGTGATCTCCTCCTTGCCGAGCTTGGTGTCACGGGCATCCACCTCGTACTCCTCGATGTGGATCGAGGAGAGGGTGTCGTTCTTGACGAGGTCCTGGCTGAGGATGATCGCGTCTTCGAAGTTGTGACCCTCCCACGTCATGAACGCCACGAGCAGGTTCTTGCCGAGCGCGAGCTCGCCGTTCTGCGTCGCGGGGCCGTCGGCGATGACCTCGCCGACCTCGATGCGCTCACCGGCGGACACGATGGCCCGCTGGTTGTACGACGTGCCCTGGTTCGAGCGGTCGAACTTGCGCAGGAAGTAGTCCTGCGTGCCGCCCTCGTCGAGCTGGATCGTGACGACGTCGGCCGAGACCTCGGCGACGACACCGGCCTTCTGGGCCGTGATGACATCGCCGGCGTCGATGGCCGCGAAGCCCTCCATACCGGTGCCGACCACGGGCGAGTCGCTGCGCAGCAGCGGCACAGCCTGACGCTGCATGTTGGCACCCATGAGGGCGCGGTTCGCGTCGTCGTGCTCGAGGAAGGGGATGAGCGAGGTCGCGACCGACACCATCTGGCGGGGCGAGACGTCCATGTAGCCGATCTCGTCGGCGTGGAACATGTCGACCTCGCCGCCCTGGCCACGACGGGCCAGCACGCGCTCGGTGGCGAACTTGCCGTCGGCGTCGAGCTCGGCGCCGGCCTGCGCGACGATGTAGTCGTTCTCTTCCGACGCTGTCAGGTAGTCGATCTGGTCGGTGACCTTGAGGTCGACGACGCGACGGTACGGGGTCTCGATGAACCCGAACGCGTTGATGCGCGCGAAGGATGCCAGCGAGCCGATCAGACCGATGTTCGGGCCTTCCGGGGTCTCGATGGGGCACATGCGGCCGTAGTGCGAGGGGTGCACGTCACGGACCTCGACGCCCGCGCGCTCACGCGACAGACCACCGGGGCCGAGGGCCGAGAGGCGGCGCTTGTGGGTCAGACCCGCGAGCGGGTTGTTCTGGTCCATGAACTGCGACAGCTGCGAGGTTCCGAAGAACTCCTTGATCGCGGCGACGACGGGGCGCACGTTGATCAGGGTCTGCGGCGTGATCGCCTCGATGTCCTGCGTGGTCATGCGCTCGCGGACGACGCGCTCCATGCGCGACAGGCCCGTGCGGACCTGGTTCTGGATGAGCTCGCCGACGGCGCGGATGCGACGGTTGCCGAAGTTGTCGATGTCGTCGGTGTCGAGGCGGATGTCGGCCGGCTTGCCGTTGCGGATGCCGGGCAGCGTGGCATCCCCCCGGTGGATCGCGACGAGGTACTTGATCGTCGCGACGATGTCGTCGACGGTCAGGACCGAGTCGCTGAGCGGCTTGTCGAGGCCCAGCTTCTGGTTGATCTTGTAGCGACCGACCTTCGCGAGGTCGTAGCGCTTCGCGTTGAAGTAGAAGTTGTCGAGCAGCGCGCGGGCAGCCTCGGCGGCGACCTGCTCGCCCGGACGGAGCTTGCGGTAGATGTCGCGGAGCGCATCTTCCTTCGTGAGGATCGTGTCCTTGCTGAGCGTGTCTTCGATCGACTCGTAGCCGGCGAACTCGTTCAGGATGTCTTCGCTCGACAGGCCCAGGGCCTTGAGGAACACGGTGACCGACTGCTTGCGCTTGCGGTCGATGCGCACGCCGACCTGGTCGCGCTTGTCGATCTCGAACTCGAGCCACGCACCGCGGCTCGGGATGACGCGCGCCGAGACGATGTCCTTGTCACTTGTCTTGTCGGGCGTCTTGTCGAAGTAGACACCCGGCGAGCGCACGAGCTGCGAGACGACGACACGCTCGGTGCCGTTGATGATGAACGTGCCCTTGTCGGTCTGCAGCGGGAAGTCGCCCATGAAGACCGTCTGAGTCTTGATCTCACCGGTGAGGTGGTTCATGAACTCGGCCTCGACGTACAGCGGGGCCGCGTAGGTCTTGCCGCGCTCCTTGCACTCTTCGATCGAGTACTTCTCGGGCTCGAGGTACGGGTTCGTGAAGCTCAGCTGCATCGTCTCGCCGAGGTCCTCGATGGGCGAGATCTCCTCGAAGATCTCCTCGAGGCCGCTCTTCTCGGGCACGTCGGTGCGACCCTGAGCCTTCGCCTCTGCGACACGAGCCTTCCAGGCGTCGTTCGCGACGAGCCAGTCGAAGGACTCCGTCTGCAGCGCGAGAAGGTCGGGGACCGTCAGCGTGTCGGAGATCTTGGCGAACGAGAGACGCGATGCGCCTCGGCCGTTCTTGGTGGTGGTGGAATTGGTTGCGTTGCGCGCAGCAGCCAAGGGGATTACCTCCGTGAGCCCGGGCAGGGGCTTGTTTCCTCGTCGTCAGGTGGAGTGCTCCGTTCCCACGCCTGCCACGCGCCGCCGACTGTTTCGAGTGGCGGGGTATCTGCAGGCGCACGCCGACCACCATATGAGGGCATGGGGGAAGGGAGCGCAACTACCTACTATAGGCCGGGCGACGCGCCATGGCAAGTGAAATCCTTGACGAGTTTCGGATGCTGCGGTATAACCGCGAGCCGCGGGGGCAGGGGGTGCAGGGGGCAGGGACGTCAGGCGTGCGTCACAGGGGGCGCATGGGTGACCCGTTCACCGGAAGAACTCCCTCAGCGCGTCGATCGTCGTGGCGTCGTCTTCGGGGCCGCCGCCCTCGTGACCGTTGAACGGCCACACCGTGATCTCCTTCGGCCCGGCATAGGCGTTGTAGGCGGCGAACACCGTCGAGGGCGGGCAGATCGGGTCCATCAGCGCCGTCGAGAACCAGGCGTGCGCGGTGGCCCTGCGCGCGAGGATGACCCCGTCGAAGTACGCGAGAGTGTTCCGCGCGGCATCCGCCTGCCGGCGATGCTGCCGCAACCACCGGGCGAGTTCGGCATATGGGTCGCTGTCGGTCACCTGCGCGGCGCGGTAGATGTCGCAGAGGAAAGGGACGCGCGCGAACAACGCGCTGACGCGATCGCTGAGCCCTGCCGCTGCGAGTGCGATCCCGCCACCCTGACTGCCACCGAGCACCGCGATGCGTTCGGGGTCGACGAGCGGCAGATGTTCCAGGGCATCGATCGCGCGCACGGCATCCGTGAACACCCGCCGATAGTAATAGGAGTCGCGATCCTCGATCCCGCGCGTGAGAAACCCCGGAACAGCGGGGCCCGACCCGTGCGGATCGGGGGTGTCGCCGCGCGACCAGCTGCTGCCCTGCCCACGGGTGTCGACGAGGAGGTGCGCGTATCCGGCCGCAGACCACAGCAGGTTCTCCGTGATCGCACCGCGACCCCCGCCGTATCCGAGGAATTCGACGATCACCGGGAGCGGGGTCGAGGCGTCCCGCGGGACGCGCAGCCACGCGCGGACGGGATCTCCGGCGAAGCCCGCGAACCGGACGTCGAAAGTGCGCACCGTGGTGAGCCCCGGCTCGACCTCCTCAGCGTGAACGGGGCTCTCCCGCTCACGCGCTCCGGCGAGCGTCGAGCTCCAGAAGTCGTCGAAGTCGGCGGGCTCCTGCACCTCACCGCGAGACTCGCGGACGTCCCGTTCGGGCCCCTCGATCAGCATCCGCCTTGTCCCTTCACCGCACCCTGACGCTCATGATGCCGAGAACTCGAACACGGCGGCATCCGGCCCGCCGGGGACGCGGAGCACGGTTCCGTCGTCGTCATGCGACACCCCCCACGCGGGGCCGTCGACGACGAGCGGCGTCGCCGAGGCGAGATCACCGGGCAGGGCGAGCTCGCCCCCGAGCCCGCGCGTCCAGACGAACAGCAGGCCGCGAGTCGGAGTGCGATACGCGAGGGTGAGGATGTCGTCGTCCCAGCCGGGCACACCGTGCGGCCAGAACGGCGTCGCCTGGGCCAGCTCGTGCCGGATGTCCTTGTGCGCCGCCGTGAAGCGGTGCACGCTCTCGCGCTGCGCCGGCGACAGGCGGTCGAGGAATCCGGAAAGGTAGAGACGGCCCGCGAGCCCGTTCACCATCGTCGTGCGCAGCTCGCCGTCGGACATCTCGGCGGCCGGGTACGCCCAGTTGCCGGCCTGCTCGGGCGCGATGCTGAGCGGGGCGACCGCGGCGATGGTCGCGTACCGCGCGGCATCCATCTGGTCGCTCGTCGACTGCAGGTGCGCGATCGACAGCAGGTGGTAGTCCATGCGCATGGCGCCCGACGCGCAGTTCTCGAAGAGCACGTCGGGGTGACGTTCCTGCGCGTCGCGCAGCCACTGCCCGAACGCCCGCGCATGGCCGAGCAGCCCCTCGCCGGCGCTGCCCGTGCGGTCGGTGCCGGCCCCGGGCTCGATGTTGTAGTCGAGCTTGAAGAACCCCACGCCGAACTCGGCGACGAGCCGGTCGACCGTCTCGTCGAGATGGTGACGCGCGGCGGGATGCCGCAGGTCGAGGTGGCGGCGGTGGTGTTCGACCGTGACCTTGCCGAACCGCTGGAAGAACGCCTCATCGGGCAGGCGGTCGATCGCGGGGGAATCGAGCGCGATGATCTCGGGCTCGAGCCACAGACCGGGGACCATGCCGTGGTGCCGCACCTCGTCGAGAAGCGCCGCCAGACCTCCGGTGAAGCGCGTGGGCGCCTCCTCCCACACGCCGATGTTGCCCCAGTAGTCCACGACATCGGTGAACCATCCCGCGTCGATGCAGAAGTACTCCGCCCCGGCCGCCGCGGCTCCGGCGATCAGCGGCCGCAGCTTCTCGGTGCTCGGCTGCCCATTGAGCGTGTTCATGTAGTCGTTGTAGACGAGAGGGAGCGTCGCATCGATCGGGCGACGCGCGAAGATCGCGCGTCGGTGTGCGGTCAGCGCCGCGATCGCACCCGCAAGGCCGTCGCCGACGGCGAGCGCCGCGGGCGCCGACGTGAACGACTCGCCCGGTTCCAGCGTCACGGCGAACTGGTGCTCTTCGTCGGTCGGCCCGAGAGCGGTGAGGCTCACGGCATCCGGCAACTGCGACACCTCCCACAGCCACCCGGCGGTCACCTCGATCTGCCAGGCGATCGAGGGGCCGTCCGTGTCGATCAGCGCCCCGGTCGGCAGGACCGTGCCCGTCGACCACGCTCCGGTGCTGAGGTGACGGTACCGTCCGCGCCCCGCCTGCCCCGTCAGATCCAGTCGCAGCGGGCGCAGGACCTCACTGAGAGGGGTCTGCACCCAGTCGCCCTCGCCCAGCCATTCGGAGCTGCCGCGGAGAAGCTCGTACCGGCCGGAGCCGGCAGCGTGCGCCGTGGCCACCGACAGCGAGGTGACCGCCAGCACCGTGAGCGTCTCGGCGGTCGCCTCCACGGTGGACGACACGCTCACCGAGGCGCTCGAGGTGCGGCGGAACGCCGTGGTCACCTTTGCCCCCGTCGCCGCATCGAGCTGGACGATCGAGAGGAGCCCCTCGCCATCCTCTTCGTGCGACACATACCGCAGTCCCGCCCCGACCATCGATCGGTCGTAGCTCAGCTGCGCGCGCGCGTGCAGCGCGCCCGCGACGAAGACGTCGACGATCGTCCCCCGCGAGAGCACCGGGGCGCCTCGGTAGGCAGCGGAGACGAGCTCGACCGGTGCGTCGGGGGCGAGGTCGAACGAGAACGCGAGGTCGCCGACCGTCCATTCGAGAGCTGTCGTCGTGTCCATGGTGTCACTGGGCATTGGCGGCCTTCTTCGGTGGCTTCGTGACGCGCTTGACGGTCACGGTGATCGGATCGGTGCGTGTCGTGCCGAACGCGTTCTGGAGTTCGGCGACGTACGTGTAGGTGCCGATCGCGCGACCGGTGAGGGTGGTCGCCGGGTGCTGGCCCCACGGTGTGACCATGGTGAGGGTCTGCGAATCGACCAGAACGCCGTTCTCGTACAGCCGATAGGTCGACGCGTTCGTCCCCCACCAGAGGTCGGACTTCACAGTGAAGTTGCCGTCCCCGTCCCCGTTGTCGTGCGTGAGCTTCGATTTCGCCGGAGCCGCATCGGTGACCCGCACCGTGACCGATGTGGTCGCCGTCGTGCCCGCGCCGTTCACGAGCTCACCGGTGTACACATAGGTGCCGTTCGCCCGGCCCCGCACCGGCACGACCGCGCGCTGCGCGGAGGGACTCGACGGGTTCAGCACCTGGGTCGAGATGAGGGTGCCGTTCTCGTACAGCCGGAACAGCGACCCGTTCACTCCCCACCACAGGTTCATCGTCACGTCGTAGTACCCGTCGCGCAAGCCCGACCAGCCACTCGTCGTGGACAGAGACCCCTTTCCAGGCGCCACCTTCGTCTTCTCCACGTGGTAAACGGAAACGGTTGCGGATGCCTCGGTGACCTGGCCGTCGTTGTTCTCAGCGACGACCGTGAGCACGTGCTTTCCGGCTTTGCCTGCGAGCGGGAGGGCATCGGTCGGCCCGACCGCCTTGCCGTCCCACGTCACCGTGAGGCGGGCGATGCCCGACTCGGGGTCGGCGGCCGACACCGCCAACTGCAGCGGCTGCGCGTCGGAGACGAGCGTCCCGTCGGCTGGAAGGCCCGTCACCGTCGGCGCGGTCGCGTCGACGTACCGCGCCGAGACGAAGGTCTGCGTGTCCTTGTGCGTCGTGATGCCCGAGCCGAGCTCGACCCAGCTGCGGTGCGCGCCGTCGTCGTTGTCGTTGACCGCCATCGAGACCGACAGCGCGGTGGCATCCGCGGCCCGGACGAGGGGGATGTCCGTCCACGGCAGCACGACCTCGTACGTCGTGGTCTTCGCGGTCTCGTCGCGCCCGATGGCGAGGGCCGCGTCGCCGACCGGTCCGCCCGGCCTGGTGCCGTTGTGCAGGTACAGCTGGGGGCCGGCCGACGTCAACGCCATCGCGTACTCGTACACCGGCTGCGAACCCGGGCGCACGTCGTTCTCACCGGGACGACCCGGAGCGATCGCGAACTGCACGCTGTCGGCTCGCCACGTCGTGGCGCCGGTGTAGGGCTGCACCTGTTGGTCGTCGTGCACGACGACCGTCACCCCGAGACCCTTGTCGTCGTAGGTGAAGCCGGTCTTCGCCGAGATGCTGTTCGGGTCGAGCCCGTCGGAACGCAGCTGAATCGGCACGTCGATCCCGGCATCCTTCACTCCGTCGACGGTGATCGTGCCCGGGGTGATCGTGACGGGAACGTGGCGGTTCGTCGCCAGCTTGCCCGAGACCGTGCGTGACGTGCCGTCTGCGAACACGACCTTCGCGGTGTACGGAACGACCCCCGCCGGGGCGACGATCGCGCTCTCGAAGGTGGCCGTCGCCCCCGGCGCGACCGTGGTCTGCCGACAGTCCTGCGTCGTGCCGGACGGGAACGTCCACTCGATGCGGTCGACCGACTGCGTCGTGGATCCGACGTTGGTGTACGCCACCCGGACCGCATCCGCGGTGCCCCGAGCGACGTGCGTGGCCGTGAGCTGGGCGCGCACGGGCCGGATGCCACTGACGATCGGCGACCCCTTCGCGGCGCCGAGCGCCGGGGTCACCGTGACGTCGACGAGCGAGTCGACCACACCTGCGCGCGCCCGGATCGTGGCGGCCACGGGCACGGTGGACCGCGCCGGCACCCGCACCGACGTGCTCGCGAGCGTGACATCCCACCCCTCGACCGGGGTGGCCGCCAGCGTCACCGTCTGGTCGGTGTCGGAGAGGTTCGCGACGTCGTAGGTGAGGCTGACCGGCTTGTCGGTGGGAAGGACATACCCGTTGATCTGCGCCGTCGCGGCCACATCATCGGGCCAGCGGGCTCCGACGACGATGCGCTCGGCGGCGGTGAACCCGCGCGTGCTGACCGCGGGCGCGGTGGGCGCGGCGACCGACTTCGCCGTCACCCCCGCAGGCTTCGAGCTCGACCGCAGGAAGATCGGGTCGGGGCCCACCGTGAGCGTCACGGTGTCGCCGGCGGACTGGTGCGCCGCCCCGCCGCCCATCATCGTGGTCGCCGACTGCAGCCCACCCACGCTCACCGTCACGGTGGTCGGCGTGGCCGCCCACAGCGCGGTGACCGACGTGTCGCCGTCGGCCAGGACGTGCGCGTGCACCCCATCGCCGAGGCCCGCGATCTCGCCGACGTAGGCGCCGGCGCCGAGCTGGCGCACCAGGACCGCCTGTGAGACGACGGATGCCATCGGCTCGTCGGCGTCGCGGAACGCCGACCAGAAGTTGGCGCCCTCACGGAACGGCGACTCGATGAAGAAGAAGTGCTTCGTGGCACCCTCGGCCAGCGACTCGATCGCCGACGTCACCACGTAGCGCGCTTGCGAGCGGTTCTGCTGCTCGTCAGGCAGGCCGTCGGTCGCCAGAGCGATTCCGGCCTCGGTGACCCAGCGCTGCTTCGCGTCGCCGCCATACGGACGCGCCGCGTCGATCTGCGGGGTGCCGTCGGGCAGCGGGTTGTACGTCGCGGCGTAGTTTCCGGTGGTGTGCGAGTGGTACGCGTAGGCGTCGACGTAGTCCAGGGCGCCCGACTTGTACAGCTCGTTTACGTACCACGGCGAAAGACCCGCCTCGCCCGCGGTCGACAGCAGCGCGTCGGTGCCGGAGTCGACGAAGCCGATCGCCGTCGCCTTGAGGAACGCCGCGTAGGTGTCAGGGCCGTCGGACGGCGCCGCGAAACCGAGGTTCGTCTCATTCCAGATCTGCCACGCGTCGACCCGGCCCTGCCCGTCGGCTCCCGCGGCCTTGCCGTAGTCGTAGCCGGCCAGGAGGTCGCGCGGGATCACCCGCCCCGGTTCTGTCGCCCAGGTCGGGGCGCTCGCGTACATGGTGAGCACCTTCAGCCCGTTCGCGTGGGCGATATCGAACCAGTTGCGCTCCCGCGTCTGTCCCGAGAAGTCGAACTGACCCCGCGACGGGTTGTTGCCGCCATCCCACGAGCTGCGATCGCGGATCCAGGGCATCCCGATCTTCTTCAGGATGCCGGCGAAGGTCTCCATGTTCGCCGTCGGGAGCAGCCACGAGCCGGAGACGTCGGCGGCGAAGGGCGAGTTCTCGGCGTTCGCGGCGCCCGCGGGGAGGACAGCGAGAGATCCCGTGACCGTGCCTGCCTGGCCCGCCGCCGCGCTCAGCGCGTAGTAGCCGGTCGGCAGCGCGGTGCCCAGGTCGACCTTGGCGGAACGCTGCCGGGCCGGGATCGTGACCGAGCCGGATGCCACGGACGAGCCTGCGTAGTCGGACGCCGTCCACGAGACCGGAAGATCGACCGGCGTCTCGGCGTTCAGCGCGATGATCGCGGTCGCGTCTTCGCCGGCAGAGAACACTCCCAGTCGCTCGGGCGCACTGAAGGAGCTCAGCGTCAGCGTGGTGGGCGTCAGCTCGATCTTGTCGAGGGCGAACGAATAGTTCGTGTCCGGTGAGGAGCGGCGTGTGTTCACCGTGACTTTCACGCGGACAGACCCGCCCGGCTCGAGCGTGACCGCGCCGACGCGGTACGTGGCCAGCTGGTCATTGATCTTGGCCATCTCGGGCAGCGTCGACCAGTCCACGGGCGTGCGGTCGTCGATCTGGAACGTCGCATCGGATGCCCAGGGGACGTTGGCGAGGAACCCGGTGGCGTCGATCGCGAACACCCCACCCGTGCTCGACCCCACGCGGTAGGTCGAGGTGTACCCGCCCTGCGGCGCGTCCTGGCTCGTCTGAAGCCATTGCCCGTATCCGCCGCTCGCGCCCGTCAGCGGGGCGACACCCGGGGTCATCGTCGAGGATTCGGCGTTCTCGCCCTCGACGACGAGCTCGGGGGTGGGGCGAGGAGTGAGATGGATCTCGTCGATGATGAAGGAGTAGTTGGTGTCGGGCTCGCTGCGGCGCGCCTGCACGCGGAACTCGACCGTGGCGGTGCCGCCTTCGACGAACTCTGCGCCGAGCCGATACGTGCTCATCAGGGGGGACACGACCGCGGCCTCGGTGGCCGAGTTCAGTGGGCGGTACGCTCCGCCGTTGATCCGATATTCTGCCGTCGAGATCCAGGCCACCCCCGCCTTGGCGGTCGTCGCGAAGACGTCGTAGCTGCCCGCCTTCGGCACGTCGATCAGGTATTTCGCGACGTAGCCCCCGGCGCTCGGGTCCCCAGAGGTCTGCAGCCACAGCGCGGATCCGCCGCTGCCTTCGGGCAGCGCTTGAGTGCCCGGCTGCATGTTCGTGGACGAGGGGTTCTCGCCCTCGCGTGCGAGCTGCGGATTGGGCGTCGCGGACAGCGTGAGGGCGTCGATGCGGAACGCATAGGCCGTGTCCGGCTCGCTTCGCCGTTCGTTCACCGTGAAGCGCACCTTCACCGCTCCCGCGTCGCGCAGCCCGAGCGGAAGCCGATAGGTCCGCAGCAGATCCGATGGTCCGCCGATCTCCTGCGCGCCGGCCAGCGCGATCTCCGGACCGTCGTCGATGCGGACGGTCGCGGGCGAGGTCCATCGCACACCCTGCTGCTGCGCGGTGATCTCGAGCGCGTACTCCCCCGCCGACGCCGCCGTGAGGGTGTAGCTGGCGGTGTAGCCCCCCGCGGGCGCCGCATCGTCCGTCTGCAGCGTCAGGATGCGGCCGCCGCTGGACGGCTCGACCGCCTGTACACCGGGAGTGAACGTCGTCGCATCGGGGCTCTCACCCTCGACGGTGGCGGTCGCCGCGACGGCGCTCGGTGCCGCGACGAGGCCACCCCCGATGAGAGCGGCCGCGACGAAGATCGCCGTCAGGGCACGGCGACGGAGGGGGTTGTGCACGATCGTTCTCCTTTGAACGGGGTCGGAAATGAAGGCGGACGAATCGTCAGCCCTTGACAGCGCCGGTGGAGGCGGCGCTCTGCAGGAACTGGCGTTGGAACACGAGGAAGATCACCAGCGGGATCACGACGGCGATGACCATGCCGGCCATGAGAGTCGCTTGGTCGGCCTGCGGAGCGATGCGGCTGAGCGCGACGGCCAGAGGCTGCTTCTGCGCATCGGGGATCGCCAGCAGCGGCCACAGGTAGTCCTTCCACGACGCGGTGAAGGTCAGCAGCGCGACGCCGCCGAGGATCGGACGCGACAGCGGAAGCACGATCGAGACGAACGTCCGCAGCGGGCCGGCGCCGTCGATGCGCGCGGCTTCGAACAGTTCGCTCGGGATGCCTCGGAGGTACTGCACGATCAGCAGCACGTTGAAGGCATTGGCGCCTGCGGGCAGCCAGATGGCCCAATAGCTGTTCAGCAGGTGCAGGTCGATCACCGTGAGATAGAGCGGCACCAGCGAGATGACCCCCGGGACGAAGACCGTGATGAGGACGGCGATCTCGATGACCCGCACGAATCGCGGACGCATGACCACGATCAGGTAGGCGATGAGAGAGCTGCACAGAAGGCTCATGAGTACCGTGCCCCCCGTGATCGCGAGGGAGTTGAGCGTGTACTGCCCGACGCCGACCTGCCGCCAGGCATCCCCATAGTTGCTCCACCGGAGCTCTGCCGGCCACCCGAGCGGGTTGCCGAGCATCTCTTGAGAGGTCGAGAGCGACGACTTCACCATCCACAGCAGCGGGCCGACCGAGATCACGGCCAGCAGCGCGGTGACCGCGCCCGACGCACCCGCGACCATCGCCCGGGTGCGCGGGTTGCGGCGGTCGAGGTCCGACACCGAGGCGCGCTCCCACGTCGCCGGCTTGCGGTGCGGCCATCGCAGCGACAGCAGCGGACCGCGTGCGCTCACATCACGGCCGCTCATGAACGCGCCCATCGACGCGTGGCGAGCAGGTACACCGCGGACAGCACCCCAAGGAAGACCGCCAGCATGAGGCTGAGCGCCGTCGCCTGACCGAATCCGCCGTAGATGAAGGCGTAGCGGTAGATCAGCATCAAGAGGGTCAGCGTCGCGTTGTTGGGTCCGCCGCCGGTGAACAGGTACGGTTCGGTGAAGATCTGGAAGGTGCCGATGATCTGCAGCAGGAGCAGCAGGAGCATGGTCACGCGCATCTGCGGAAGCGTGATGTGCCACCACCGGCGGAGGATCGATGCTCCGTCGATCTCGGCCGCCTCGTACAGCGTCCGATCGATCGTGGCGAGGGTCGCGAGGTAGATGATCGTCGCCGAGCCGAACGCCGCCCAGGTGGCGGCGACCACGATCGAGGGCATGGCGGTTGCGGTCGACTGCAGCCAGGGCTGCGGAGGGATGCCGAACACCCCGAGCACACTGTTGAACAGCCCGCCCGGCCCCGGATCGTAGAAGAACTTCCACAGGAGGATGACGACGACAGAGGGAATCACGACCGGGATGAAGGCGAAGGCGCTCGACCAGCCGCGCGTGCGACGCATCTCTGCGATGAAGGTCGCCGCCAGGATCGGCAGCGGGAACCCGAAGATCGCGGCGAGCAGCGCGTAGTAGGTGGTGTTGAGCATTGCTGTGCCCAGCAGCGGGTCAGCGAGAACGGCGTGGAAGTTGTCGAGGCCGACCCACGTGCTCGTGATGAGGTTGGTGCGCTGGAAGGCGATGGGAACGGCTCGGATGATCGGCCACCACGCGAAGACCGCGAAGATCACGAGAGGCGGGACGGTCAACAGCAGCGCGGTGGGAGAGATTCGCAGCGACTTCTTGCGTCGCGGCACGGTGGTGCTAGCCATGGGTGGAGAGACCTTTTCTGTGCGGGGGCGGCGTCGGGCCGCCGCCCCCGCGGGGGATGGTGCCGGGATCAGCCCTGTGCGTTGGCGACGATCGTCTCAGCCTGGGACTGGGCCGTCTTCAGCAGCGCGCTGACGTCGGCGTTCTGATCGGTGAGCACAGCCTGCACGACAGAGTCGATCAGCGCGTAGATCTGCTGCGCCTCGACCGGCGGCTCCGACACGATGTGGAAATCCTCGCTCTGCGTGGCATCGGTGTAGGGGGCCAGGTTCTGCATCGGCACGTTGATGAAGGGCTTGATCGCCTCGAGGTATGCCTTGTACTTCTCGGCGCTCACCAGGGGCAGTCCGACGGCGGGAACGACGGCGGTGGGGTCGGAGCTGCCGGCTTCGGCCATCTGCTTGGCGACCGCGGTGTCGGTGAACTGCGCGAGATAGCGGAACTCGTACCACTTCACGGCGGCCGCAGCCTCCGCATCGGTGGCGTCGGGACGGACGATCGCGACCGCCCCACCGCCGAGCGAACCGAGGCCGTCGGCCTCTTGCGGCAGCGGGAACAGCCCGAAGTCGTCCTTGGGCATGCCGTTGTTGTTCACGAAGACGCCGTACCAGCCGGGCACGCCGACCATGATCCCGTACTGCCCCGAAGAGAACGCAGCCCCACCGTCCGGGAAGCCGAGGAGCATGTTCGCACCGAGCGAATCATCCTGCCAGCGGAGCGTCTTCAGGTACGAGAGGGCCTTCTCGACAGCCGGTCCGTCAACGGTCGACTCCCACTTACCGTCGCTGTTCTGGGTCTGCATCTGGCCGCCGAACGTCGCGGTCAGTGCGGTCGTCAGCCACCCACCGAGGTTGTCCTTCGTCATGAAGAGGAGCCCCGCGGCATCCGTCTTGTCGGTCACCTGCTTGGCTGCTGTCTGGACGGCATCCCAGCTCGACAGATCGACGTTGTCGGGGTCGAGACCCGCCGCCTTCAGAACAGAGCGGTTGACGATGAGCGAGAGCGTGAAGGCGTCGGTCGGTACACCGAAGTACTTGCCGTCCTTCGTCAAGCTCGCGGTCGTCGTCGGCGCCAGCGCCTTCAGGACGTCACTCGAGTCGTAGTACGTCGAGAGGTCCTTCACCTGGCCGCGCGTGATGAGCGACTGGATCTCGGTCAGCGGCACGGTGAGGCTGGTGGGAAGGGTGCCGCCGGCGAGCTGCGCGGCGAACGTCGTCGGGTCGTACTTGTCTTCCACCGCCTTGATGGTGATGTTCGGGTTCGCCTCCTCGAACTTCGACACCTGATCGAGGTAGGCAGTGCGCGAGGCCTCATCGGCCGTGCTGGGCAGATCGCCGACGGTGATCTCGACCTTGCCGTCGGCGGGCTCAGAGGGAGTGCTCGTGCACCCCGCGAGCAGCGACGCGGCGATGACCACCGCGCCCGCCACGCCCGTGACTCTCAGAATCGAACTCTTCACAGAAAACTCCTTTGTCATGTGATGCTGTGGCCTGCTGGTGCGGCCTCGAATGCACGTTACCTCGTTTTGTACTAGTTCAACAAGTCCATCTTTTCGTGAGTTTGCTACCCGATACTTCCCGACTTTCCGCTCAAAACGTCTGCTACCGTGTGATAGATCAGTTCAATCATCCACTCGGAGATCAATGGTGAAGCGAGTATCGATCGGCGACGTAGCCGCCGCAGCAGACGTGTCGCGGGCTACCGTGTCGAACTTCCTGAACCGGCCGGATGCGCTCTCACCGACGACGCGTGAGCGCGTCGCCGATGCCATCGAGCGCCTCGGCTACATCCCGTCCGACGCCGCGCGCAAGCTCATCTCCGGCGATGGCGGCACGATCGGCTACGTCGCCCTCGAATTCGCGAATCCCTTCGCCGGCCTCGCCGCCGACGCCATCGAGCGACGTGCCGAGGCGACCGGACGAACCGTCCTGATCGCCAACTCCGCCGGCCAGGTGCAGCGACAGATCGAGTACTTGCAGCTGTTCGAGCGCAAGCGGGTCGCCGGAGTCATCATCGCCCCCGTCACCAACCTCGAACCCCAGCTCGCGCTGATGCGCGACCGCGGCACCCCGACGGTGGTGTCGGGCTGGCGCGCGACATCGGACGATCAGCCGTCCGTCTCGGCCGACGACGCCCGCGGAGGGTATCTCGCTGCGCATCACCTGCTCGAGATCGGACGCAGCCGCATCGCCTTCGTCGGCGGACCGCTGACGCTGACGCAGGTCAGCGAGCGGTTCGACGGCGCCAGCCGCGCCGTCGGCGAAGTCGCCGGTGCGACACTCGAGATCCTCCGAGCCGACGAGCGCGATCTCGCCTCGGGAGTGGCTGCCGGTGTCGAGATCGCGACGCGGGGCAACCATCGACCCGACGGGATCTTCGCCGTGAACGACCTCGTCGGGCTCGGCATCGTCCGCGGACTGACGTCGTGCGGGGTGCGGGTGCCCGAAGACGTGGCCGTGATCGGCTTCGACGGCGACGACATCGCCGCCGTGGCATCCACCCCGCTTTCCTCGATCGGCGTCCGCGCCGAACTCATCGGCGAGATCGCGTTCGACCTCCTTGTCGACTCGATCGCCGGGCGTCCGGATGCACACGGACCCCTGCAGCGGGTGATCGAGCCCACCCTGATCGTGCGCGAGTCCACGGTGGGAAGCACCGCGGCGGACATCGCGATCTCACCGCGAGCGCGACGGACAGCACCGTGAACGATCCCGATCAGGACACGTGGGCACCCGCGAGCTTCGTCTCCGCCCCGACCGACCTCCTCACTCCCGCGATCTTCCGGACCGTGGGCCTCGATCAGCCCGTCGACGCCGTGCGCTCTGCGACGCTGCGGTGGAGCGCCCGCGGCATCGTCGAAGCGCGCATCAACGGGATGCCGGTGACGGACGCCCTGCTCGTGCCCGGGTGGACGACCTACGAACGGCGTCTCCGCTACCGGGAAGACGATGTGACCGCTCTGCTGGCAGACACTGTCGCCCTCGACTTTCAGCTCGCCCCCGGCTGGTACGCCGGACGGCTCGGCTTCCGTGATCAGTCCGCGATCTACGGCGCGCGTCCCGCCCTGCTCGCCCGGCTGGACGTCGTGTATGCCGACGGACGGGTGCAGACGATCGCGACCGACGGATCGTGGGAGTGGCGCGCGACCGACGTGCGCGCCGCCGAACTCTACGACGGGCAGGTCACCGACGCCCGCGTCGCGGCGTCGCCCGCCGCAGGGAAGGTGACGCGAGTCGAGGCCGACGGCGCCGCGCTCGTGCCCCATGACGCGCCGCCGGTGCGTCGAACCGAGGCGATCCGCCCGCAGCGGTCGTGGCGTGACGCAGACGGCACCGTGATCGTCGATTTCGGCCAGAACCTGGTCGGGTTCGTCCGTGTCGAGGTCACTGGACCCCGGGGCCACACGATCACCGTCCGCCACGCCGAGGTGCTCGAGGACGGTCGGTTGGCGCTGCGACCCCTGCGTACGGCCCGCGCGACCGACACCCACGTGCTCAGCGGCGGCGGAGACGTCTTCGAGCCGACGCTCACGTTCCACGGGTTCCGCTACGCAGGTTTCGAGGGATGGCTCGACTCTTTCGGCCCGATCGAGGACGCCGTCACGGCGGTGGTCGTGGGGTCGGACATCGAGCGCACGGGGCACTTCGCCTGTTCGGAACCTGCCCTCAATCGCCTGCACGAGAACGTCGTGTGGGGCTTGCGCGGCAACTTCGTCTACCTGCCCACCGACTGCCCGCAACGCGACGAACGACTCGGCTGGACCGGTGACATCGCGGTCTTCGCGCCGACCGCCGCGTTCCTCTTCGATGTCGGGGGCTTCCTCGGCGACTGGCTGCGAGACGTCGCTGCCGAGCAAGAGCTCGGCGACGGGCGCGTGCCGCACCTCGTGCCCGACGTCCTGAAGTACCTCGACGACCCGGGAGATCTCCCCGCGGTCGACACTGCGATCTGGGGCGATGCGGCGGTGTGGGTGCCGTGGGCGCTGTGGACTGCGTACGGCCACGCGGCGGTGCTGCGCGCCCAGTACGCATCGATGACGGCACACGGTGAGCGCGTGGCGCGGCTGTTGTCTCCGTCCGGCCTGTGGGAGGGCGGCTTCCAGTTCGGGGACTGGCTCGACCCGCTGGCGCCGCCCGACGACCCGTTCCGCTCTCGCGCGGACACGGGCGTCGTCGCGACGGCCTGCGCGTTCCGCACGTTCTCGCTGCTCGCCGAAACCGCCGAGGTGCTCGGCGACGCAGAGGCCGCCGCCCGGTGGAGTCAGCTCGCTGAAACGACGCGCCACGGCTTTCGTCGCGCCTACGTGCGCGGCGGGCGCATCACCTCGGACTGCGAGGCCGTCTACGCCCTCGCCATCGCCTTCGATGTGCTGGATGCCAGGGACGAGGCCGCCGCGGGACGAAGGCTCGCCGAGCTGGTCGAGCAATCGGGCTTCCGAGTGATGACGGGCTTCGCGGGCACGCCCTATCTGCTGGATGCGCTCGCGCGCACCGGTCACATCGACCACGTCGGGCGTGTCCTGCTGCAGACCGAGATCCCCTCGTGGCTCTACCCCGTGACCATGGGCGCCACGACCATCTGGGAACGCTGGGACTCGATGCTGCCCGACGGCTCGATCAACCCGGGCGAGATGACGAGCTTCAACCACTATGCGTTCGGCTCGGTCGCCGACTTCCTCCATCGACGCGTCGGCGGCATCGCCCCCGCGACGCCGGGATACGGCGAGTTCATCGTGGACCCGCTCGTGGGACTGGGTGGCCTCCGATGGGCGGAGACATCACTCGAGACCTCGCGCGGGCTGCTTCGGGTGCGGTGGGAGCGTCTGCCGGATCACGACGTGCTGGAAGTGGATGTGCCGGAGGGAACGGTCGCCCGCGTCGGCAGTTCGTGGCATCCCGCCGTCGACCTCGCCGCAGGGACGCACGTGCTCACGCGGCGGACGCCGGACGCGGTCAGTGATTTCGCGCTTGCGGAGGGCGACGCTCGATGAACGACGAACTCACCCAGACGCTCCTTCGGCTCGATCGCATCCGGTCAGACTGGCTCGTGCCGGCGATGGTGGCTCAGCAGCGACCTGCCGCCGTCACCGCGTGGGACGCTCCCGGAGAGCCCGTGCCCTGGTCTGAAGCGTTCGCGCAGGAGTTCACCGCGCTCACACCCGGCGAACCGTGGGGCCCACCCTGGGGAACGACCTGGTTCCGTGTGGACGTCGACATTCCCGGCGACTGGGACCTCGGGCGCACGTACCTGAACGTCGACCTGGGCTTCAGCCACCTGCGTCCGGGGTTCCAGTGCGAGGGAACGATCTGGACGGCCGACGGCCGTATCGACCGCGCGGTCGAACCCATGAACCATCGCGTCCCGCTTGCGCGCGAGGCGCACCGCTCCGTTGTGCGCTTCGTGGAGGCATCCGCCAACCCGAACATGCTCTTCGCGGACGGAGACGTCACCGGCACCCGTCTGACCAGCCGCCCGACGCCGATGGGCGATGTCCTCACCGCTCCTCGCGAACCGCTCTACCGCTTCGGGGGCGCTCGGCTCGAGCTGATCGACGAGAACGTGCGCACCCTGCTCGACGATCTGCACACGATCGAGGGAATCGCGCGGACACAGGATCCGACGGGTTCCCGAGCCGCATCGATCACCCTTGCCCTGCGAAAGGCGCTGGCCCACCTCGATCCGGACGACATCGCGGGCACCGCGCCGGCCGCCCGCGCGGCGCTCGAGGACGTTCTCGCACAGCCGGCGCGCGCCGGGGCGCACCGCGTCGTGGCGGTGGGTCACGCGCACATCGACAGCGCGTGGCTGTGGCCGGCGAGAGAGACCCGCCGAAAGGCCGCGCGAACCTTCGCGAACGCGCTGGCGCTGATGGATGCCGATCCGGAGTTCGTCTTCGCGGCATCCTCTGCGCAGCAGTTCGCCTGGGTGGAGGAGGACTATCCCGAGCTGTTCGCCCGCATCGCCGAGCGCGTCAGTGAGGGACGGTTCATTCCCGTCGGCGGCATGTGGGTCGAAGCCGACACGAACCTCCCCTCCGGAGAGTCGCTGGTCAGGCAGTTCGTCGAGGGGACCCTGTACTTTCAGGAGAAGTTCGGGATCGAGACCGATGAGCTGTGGCTACCCGACTCGTTCGGCTACTCCGCAGCGCTCCCCCAGATCGCGCGGGCGGCGGGCAAGCGCTTCGCACTCACGCAGAAGCTGTCGTGGAACGACACCAACCGCTTCCCCTTCACGACGTTCTGGTGGGAGGGTCACGACGGAACGCGCGTGTTCACCCACATGCCCTCCGTGGACATCTACAACGCGGAACTCAGCGCGACGGACCTTCTGCGCAGCGACGATCAGTACGCAGAGAAGGGCCGAGGCGATATCGCGCTCGTCCCGTTCGGCTATGGCGACGGTGGCGGTGGCCCCACCCGCGAGATGCTCGCGCAGGCCAAGCGCGCGGCCGATATCGATGGCCTCCCCCGGGTGTCCATGGGCACTCCTGCCGAGTTCTTCGCCGTCGCACACGAGCAGTTGCCCGACGCCCCCGTGTGGTCGGGTGAGCTGTACCTCGAACTGCATCGCGGTACCTACACCTCGCAGCGAGAGATGAAGCTCGGCAACCTGCGGTGCGAGAACCTCTTCCGTGACGCCGAGGCGGTGCGCGCCGCAGCCTCGGTGATCGCCGGCTTGACGTACCCGGGCGACGAACTCCGGCAGCTGTGGCGGGGCGTGCTGCTCGGCCAGTTCCACGACGTCCTGCCCGGAACCTCGATCGCCTGGGTGCACCGCGAGATGCGAGAGACCCATCGGTCGACGCAGGCGCGATTGGCAGAGATCATCGCCGAGGGGCGCGCCGCGCTCGACGCGGTCGCTCTGCCGCCCGCTGCCGCACGAGTCGAGAGTGCTCCGGCCACGGCTCCGGCCACGACTGCGGAGGACGCGGACGGGTGGACAGTCACCTCGGACCACCTCATCGTCCACGTGGACCGAGACGGGCTGCTCGATCGCGTCTTCGACCGCCGCTCAGAGCGCGATCTCGTGCCCCCGGGCGGCAGAATCGGCACTCTGCAGCTGCATCGCGACATCCCCGCGCTGTATGAAGCGTGGGAGATCGAAGCGAGCTACCGCGACACCCAGTGGGAGATCACGGATGTCGACGGGGTGCGCCTTCTCGACGAGAGCGACGGAGTGGGCGTCGAGGTCACGCGCCACTCCGGCAGCTCGACGTTCGTACAGCAGTACGTGGTCGACAGCACGTCGGCCGTGGTCGAGATCAGGACGCTCGTGGACTGGCAGCACCGCCACACGCTGCTGAAGCTGGCGATTCCGCTGGATGTGAGCACAGACAGCGTCCAGTACCAGATCCAACACGGCTACATCGAGCGCCCCACGGTTCGGAACACGTCCTGGGACCGCGCACGCTTCGAGGTGTGCGGCCACCGTTACGTGCGGGCGGCTGAACCCGGCTACGGCGTCGCCGTCGTCAACGACGGGATCTTCGGTCATGAAGCCACACGCGAGCATCGCACCGGCGGAGGGGCCTGCACCGAGATCAGGCAGACGCTCCTGCGCAGCCCGAGCCACCCCGACCCTGACGCCGACCGCGGCCGGCACGAGTTCCGGACGCGTCTGGTGGCAGGAGCCGATACGGTCGACGCCCTGCGCGAAGTGAGCAGGCTCTCGGCGGTTCCGGATCACGCGGGTCTCGAGCCGTACACCCTGCTGTTCTCCCCTGTCGATGATGCGGTCGTGATCGACTGCGTGAAGCTGGCGTTCGACGGGTCGGGCGATGTCATCGTGCGGATGTACGAAGCCACCGGCACCCGCACCCGCGTGCACCTGCGACCCCGATTCGCCTACGACAGCGCGCGTGTCACGGATGTCTTGGAGCGCCCCGCCGGCGAGATCCTCGATGGCGCCGACGGCGAGCTCACCCTGGACCTGCTCCCCTTCCACCTCGTGACGGCGCGGTTCGTCGCACCCCGGTGGGAGTAGCGCGTCAGCGCGCGTGGCGGAACCGCAGGCGCGTGCCGGGGCGGGCCTGCGCGAGGGCGTCGCGCGAGGCATCCGTCACCACCGCGATCACGGGGTAGCCGCCGGTCACCGGGCCGTCGGGGCCCAGGATCACGGGGCGACCGTCGGGCGGCACCTGGATCGCGCCGGGCAGCATGCCCTCGCTCGGCAGCTCGTCGCGGCGCGTGCGCGCGAGCGGCGGGGTTTCGAGGTGCGGCCCGTCGAGGCGGATGCCGACGCGATCGGCCTGGTTCGAGACCGTCCAGACCTGCTCGAAGAGCGCGGCGGTGCCCTCGACCCAGTCGGCGCGGGGGCCGGGGGCGAGCTCGAGGGTGATCGCGGCATCGCCCGGCGGGCTCCACGGATGCAGGGCGTCGGGCGGGACCGGCGCGGCGGGATGCGCGTCGGCGAGCGCGAGCGTGTCGCCGGCGCGGAGGGGCCCGTGGCCTGCGCCCGCACCGAGACCCGAGAGCGTGTCGGTCGAGCGCGAACCGGCGACGACCTCGGCATCCACCCCTCCGCGGACGGCGAGGTAGGCGCGCGCACCGTGGTCGAACCAGCCGACGTGCAGCTCGGTGCCGCGCGGCCAATCGTGCACCGTGTAGGGGTCGGCGGGGCGATGGGCGATCTGGAGTGGGCCCCACGCGCCCGTGACGACGACGCGCAGATCGGTCTCGGCGCGGGCTCGGAATCCGCCCATCGTGATCTCGATGCCCGCGGCATCCTCGGGATTGCCCAGCAGCCGGTTCGCCGTGCGCAGCGCCGCGCGGTCGGCCGCGCCCGAGCGCGCGATGCCGGCCGCCGCGTGCCCCGCTCGCCCCTGATCCTGCACGGTGGCGAGCAGCCCCGGCTCGACGACCGTCAGAGCGGGCCCGTTTCCGCGAGACTGCATCTGGCGGCCGAGACCGGGGGTGCTCCCCAGGGTCTCGGCCGCGAGGTGCAGTCCCGCGGTGCTTGGGTCGGGGGCCGGCGCGGGGACGAAGCGCACGCGCGTGCCGGGCGCGAGGAGCGCGGGCGGGTCGCGATGCGGGTCGAAGAGGGATGCCGGGGTGGTGCCGATCAGCTGCCAGCCGCCGGGGGTCTCGCGGGGGTAGGCCCCGGCGAACTCGCCCGCGAGGCCCACGGCCCCGGCCGGCACCCGCGTACGCGGAGAGGGATGCCGGGGCACGCGATGCGGCCAGTCGGGGCTCACGAGGTAGCCGAAGCCGGGCGCGAACCCCGTGAAGGCGACGGTCCACTCGCACGCGGCGTGCTGCGCGGCGAGATCGGCGGCCGGGATGCCGAGGGTTTCGGCCAGTTCGTCGAGGTCGGGGCCGTCGTAGACGATCGGCAGCTCGACGAGCGCTGCGTCGGCGCGGGCGGGCGCCGGGGCATCCGCCGCGCGGGCGACCCACGCCCGGGCGGCGGCGAGGCT
>JASCPF010000021.1 GCA_029959325.1 Microbacteriaceae bacterium PS02068 | reverse complement strand
GCGCCGAGCTGCGTCGTGGGCTGCCGCGCGACCCGGGTGGCGAGCCGTGGCCGCCGGCCGGCGTCGCCCCCGCCCCGATTGCCGCCTCCGCCGCGGACGAGGCCTCGACCCCGGTTGCCGCGTCGGGCCCGATCCCGTCCCCGGTCGCTGAGCTTGTCGAAGCGTCGTCGGCGGCGCGCGTGGACGACCCCTCGACAAGCTCGGGGACCAGGGGTGCCGCTGCCGCGACCGGCGGAGTGAACGCGCATGCCGGCGACGTCGCCGCACCCATCGCGCGCGCGGCCGACGGCCCCCGCGCGCCGCTGCCCTTCACCCCCTCGGTCTGGCCGGGGCGTGCCGCGAGCCACCGCCCGACACCGGCGCCCGAGCCGCAGCGCATCGGACCCTTCACCAAGGTGCAGTGGGCGGGCGCCGTCATCGTCGGGGGAGTCGGCCTGCTCTTCGCCGCGGCGATGGCCGTGCTGTTCGTGCGCTTCTTCCTGAGCCTTGGCTTCATGCAGGACTTCGTCGCAACCTACCCGGGCGAGTATCACCTGCCCGAGGGTGCGCCCGTGGGCTTCCCGGCCTGGCTCGGCTGGCAGCACTTCTTCAACGTCTTCCTGATGGTGCTGATCATTCGCACGGGTCTCACGATCCGCACCGAGAAGCGGCCCACCGTCTTCTGGACTCCGAAGAACAACCGCAAGGGCAAGACGAGCCTCACGATCTGGTTCCACCAGTCGCTCGACCTGCTGTGGATCGTCAACGGGCTCGTGTTCGTCGTGCTGCTGTTCGTCACGGGTCAGTGGATGCGCATCGTGCCGACGAGCTGGGAGGTCTTCCCGAACGCGATCAGCGCCGCGCTGCAGTACGTGTCGCTCGACTGGCCGACCGAGAACGGCTGGGTGAACTACAACGCGCTACAGCAGCTCGCGTACTTCTCCACGGTGTTCCTTGCCGCCCCGCTCGCGATCGCGACGGGCTTCCGCATGAGCGCGCTGTGGCCGAAGAAGAGCGCGAAGCTCAGCGCCGCGTACCCGATCGAGTGGGCACGCAAGGTGCACTTCCCGACGATGCTCTACTTCGTCGTGTTCATCGCGATCCACGTGTTCCTCGTGTTCGCGACGGGGGCGCTGCGGAACCTGGGCCACATGTACGCCGCGCAGGGGTCTGTCGACCCGAACGCCTACGCCGACAACTGGACCGGGTTCTGGTTCTTCGTGGCATCCCTCGTCGTCATCGCCGTCGCGTGGGTCGCGGCGCGGCCGCTCGTCCTCGCGCCGATCGCGCGCCTCTTCGGCACGGTCAGCGGGCGCTGAGGACGCCGGGCGTCAGCGGGTGAAGCGGACCTCGGTGAGGGTCTCGCCGAGGAACGGCTCGGTGTGCGTCGCCCCGTCGAGCACGAACCCGTTGCGCGTGTAGAAGCGGTGTGCGCGGGGGTTGTCTTCGGCCACCCAGAGGTAGACCTCTTCGCCGGGCTCGACGGCGGCGTCGAAGAGCCGCTGGCCGAGGCCGGTGTCGTGGAAGGCGTCGAGCAGGTAGATGAAGTACAGCTCGCGGTTTCGCGGCGCATCGCGATCGCGCGCCGGCCCCGAACCGACGAAGCCGACGATCTCGCCGCTGACGAGCGCGGCGAACATCTTGAACTCCGGCCCCTGTGACGCCCAGTGCGTCCAGAGCTCGGCCAGGCGACGCGCCGACACCTTCTCGAGCGCGGCCTTGCTGATCAGGTGGTCATAGGTCTCGTGCCAGCACGCGGCGTGCACGCGGCCCAGAGCCTCGGCATCCACGTCGCGAACGGGACGGACGACGGTGTCGGTCAGCGCTGAAGTATCCGAGGAGGCTTCCATGGGCCGACTCTACGACTGGCCTATGCAAACGCGAAATCGAGCGGACGAATGCCCCGTCGGACGTTTCCCGCGGTCGTTTCGCGGGCGACGGCAGAGAGCGGTATCGTCCCCCGAGTGAATGTGTGGTGGCGGACCCTGCTGACGATCTGGCGCGCGAAGACCCTGCTGCGCCGGCGTGGCCCGATCGATCCGCGCTCGGTCGGCCGGGTGCGGCTCACGACCCTGCCGACCGACATCGACCTGCTCATGCACATGAACAACGGCCGGTACGCGTCGCTCTTCGACCTCGGCCGCTTCGACCTGCTCATCCGCACGGGACTGTGGGATGCCATGAACGCCCACGGCTGGTACGCGGTCGTCGCCAGTGAGACCGTCACCTTCCGCAAGTCGCTGCAGCTGTGGCAGCGGTTCACGGTCGAGTCGCGGCTCTACGGCCACGACGACAAGGCGGTCTACCAGATCCACCGCGCGGTCGTGAAGGGCGAGGTGTACGCCGAGATGATCGTGCGCGCCCGGTTCCTGCGCAAGACGGGCGGCGTCGTGAACACCGAGGAGCTGTTCGAGGCGCTCGGACGCCCCGACGACCTGCCCGCGCTGCCCGCGTGGATCTCGGACTGGGCGGCCGGTGCCGCTCTGCCCTCGACGAAGGCCCCCGCCCCGAGCCTCTGGGACTGACCGGTCAGGCCATCGCGAAGGCGTCGGCGATGGCGTTTCGGACGAGGCGGATGCCGGGGCGCCCGTCGCTCGCGCGACGCGACGCGGTGAAGATCTCACGCACCGGGTTGCCGGGCAGCTGGCTCAGGGCGACCGGCGGCGCGGCATCCATCCACAGCAGATCGGGAAGCATGCCGACGGCGTGACCTGCGGCGATCAGCGCCACGTGCGCGCTGAGGTCCGCGAGTTCGAAACGCACGTCGGGCTCGAAGCCCGCAGCGCGGCACTGCTGCACCGCCCAGTCGCGGGCGGCCGTGCCGGCCGGTTCCATCACCCACGCCCGGTCGGCGAGGTCTGCCAGCGACACCGTCGCCGCGGCGCCCCGTGGCGCGCCCTGCCCGTGGCCGGCACGCGACGAGGGTGCGCGCGTCGCCAGCCGCATCGGGTCGGTGCCGAGCACGTGCCGGTCGAGGTCGGGCCGGAGTGCGCGGGTGAGGCCCGGGTACTGCTCGGCGATCGCAAGATCGAATCCTCGTGCCGACAACTCGAAGAGTCCCTCTTCGGGCGGGACCTCGGCCAGTTCCACCCGGACCGAAGGCGCCGTGCCCGCGAGCAGCGTCAGCGCCGCCGGGACGATCGTGCGCGCGGCGGTCTGCAGGACGGCGACGCGCACGGGCGCGATGCCCGGCTGCAGCTCTTCGAGCTCGCCGCGGATCTGCTCGTCGGCGTCGAGCGCTCGCGCGGCGTGGGCGGCCAGCGCGGCGCCGTGGTCGGTGAGGCGCACGCGTCGCCCGTCGGCCACGAGCAGCGCGACGCCGGCCTCGCGCTCGAGCTGAGCAAGCTGCTGCGAGATGGTGGACGGGCTGTACGAGAGGGCCTCGGCGACCGCTGCGAGCGTGCCGCGCAGCGAGAGCTCGTGCAGCAGACGCAGGCGGCGCAACTCGAACATGGCGGCTCCTTCCCGGCATCCCTCTATAGATCGATGAAAACGAACGGTAAAGGTCAGAGATCATCGCTTTTCTCGAATCATAGGTGTGCCGCATCCTGAACGGATGGAGACGGTGCAGTCTGGACGTGAGACCGAGGAGAACGCGATGTCGAATGCGGGAGATCCCACCCCCGATGGCCTCACCGAACGCGCCGTCGCTCTCGCGGCGCGGTGGGTCGCGGAGTCGGCCGACGTGCCCGTCGACCCGGCTGCCGAGCGTCTCGCCGGCGTCCTCAAAGACCCGAACGGGTTGCCCTTCACGATCGGGTTCGTCGACGGGGTGATGCGGCCCGAGTCGCTGAGCGCCGCGGCATCCAATCTGCAGCGCGTCGCGCCGCTCGTGCCGAGCTTCCTGCCGTGGTACCTGCGCGCGGCCGTCCGCACCGGTGGCGCGGTCGCTCCCGTGCTGCCGAGCCCGGTCGTGCCCATCGCCCGCCGCGTGCTGCGCGAGATGGTCGGTCACCTCGTCGTCGATGCCCGCCCCGACAAGCTCGGGCCGGCGCTCGCGACCCTTCGACAAGCTCAGGGACCGGGGGAGGGCGGAGTCCGGCTGAACCTCAACCTGCTGGGCGAGGCCGTGCTGGGCGAGCGCGAGGCGCTGCGCCGACTCGAGGGCATCCATGACCTCATCCGTCGCCCCGACGTCGACTACGTCTCGGTGAAGGTCTCGGCGATCGCGAGCCACATCTCGATGTGGGCGTTCGACGAGACCGTCGACACGGTCGTCGAGCGGCTGCTGCCGCTGTACCTCACGGCGGCGGGCGACGCGACGTTCATCAACCTCGACATGGAGGAGTACCGCGACCTCGACCTCACGATCGCGGTGTTCACGCGGATCCTCGAAGACCCACGGCTGACCGATCTCGAGGCGGGCATCGTGCTGCAGGCGTACCTGCCCGACGCCCTGCCCGCGCTGCAGCAGCTGACGGCCTGGGCGACGCAGCGCGTCGACGGGGGCGGCGCCCGCATCAAGGTGCGGCTCGTGAAGGGCGCGAACCTCGCGATGGAGCGGGTGGATGCCACGATGCACGGCTGGGACCTCGCGACCCACGGCTCGAAGCTCGACTCGGATGCCAGCTACCTGCGCTGCCTCGAGGAGGCTCTGCAGCCCGCCCACACGCGCGCCGTGCGCGTCGGGGTCGCGGGCCACAACCTGTTCGACATCGCGTACGCGTGGCTTCTCGCGGGCGAGCGCGGTGTGCGGGGCGACGTCGAGTTCGAGATGCTGCTCGGCATGGCGCAGGGCCAGGTCGAGGCCGTGACCCGCGAGGTCGGCCACGTGCTGCTGTACGTGCCGGTCGTGCGCCCCGACGAGTTCGATGTCGCGATCAGCTATCTCGTGCGCCGCCTCGAAGAGAACGCGTCGAGCGAGAACTTCCTCTCCGCCGTGTTCGAGCTGGCCTCGGATCCGGTGATGTTCGAGCGCGAGCGTGAGCGCTTCGCCGCGTCGCTCGTGCGTGCAGCCGATCCCGCACTGCCGGTCGGCCCGAATCGCCGACAGGACCGCACCGCGCCGACACCCGACGCGGAACCGGCCCGCACTCGCACGGCTGCGGCGACCGACACCGACCTCACGCAGGCCGTGCTGGGCATCGCGCGCGGGTCACACGAGATGTCCGAGGATGCCTCGGTGCCGCCCCTCTTCGGCGACGACTACGTCGAGACGGCGGTGTTCGCAGCGCGGGAGAGCTCGCAGCCGGCTCGCGGCGCCGCCGGCTTCCGCAACACCCCCGATTCCGACCCCGCGCTGCCGGCGAACCGGGCGTGGGCGAGCGAGATCCTCGCCCGCATCGAGACGTCCACGGCCGGCGACGCCACGATCACGGCGGCGCTGCAGGGCTCCGAGGCGGCGGTCGACGCCACGGTCGAACGCGTGCGCGCGGCCGCCGAGACGTGGGGAGCGCTGCCCGCCGTCGACCGCAGCGCCGTGCTGCAGGCGGCGGCACGCGCCCTCGAATCGCGCCGGGGCGAGCTGATCGAGGTGGCCGCATCGGAGACGGGCAAGGTGTTCGCCGAAGCCGACGTCGAGATCAGCGAGGCGGTCGACTTTGCGAACTACTACGCCGCGACCGCGCGCGAGCTGGACCGGGTGCCGGGGGCGGTCTTCGTCCCGGCGCGCCTCACCGTGGTCACGCCGCCGTGGAACTTCCCGATCGCGATCCCCGCGGGCGGCGTGCTCGCGGCGCTCGCCGCGGGGTCGGGCGTCGTGTTCAAGCCGGCTCCGCAGGCGCGCCGCTGCGCCGCGGTCGTGGCCGAGGCGCTCTGGGAGGCGCTGGACGGCGCAGGCATCCCGCGTGACGTCCTCGCCCTGGTCGACATCGACGAGGGTGGGCTGGGGCAACAGCTGATCTCGCACGAGGGCGTCGACCGCGTCATCCTCACCGGCTCGTGGGAGACGGCCGCGCTGTTCCGCTCGTGGCGGCCCGAGCTTCCCCTGCTGGCCGAGACCAGCGGCAAGAACGCCATGATCGTCATGCCGTCGGCCGATCTCGACCTCGCGGCAACCGACCTCGTCAAAAGCGCGTTCGGCCACGCCGGCCAGAAATGCTCGGCGGCGTCGCTCGCGATCCTTGTCGGCCCGGTCGGGCGCTCCGAACGCTTCGCGCGGCAGCTGGTGGATGCCACCGAGTCGCTCCGCGTCGGGCTGCCGTCCGACCCGCGCACCGAGGTCGGCCCCGTCGTCGAGGTTCCCCAGGGCAAGCTCGCCTGGGCGCTGACGACCCTCGAAGAGGGCGAGCAGTGGCTCGTGCAGCCGCGACTGGTCGAGGGCGCACCGCCGGAGTACGCCGGCCGGCTGTGGCGGCCGGGCATCCGGGTCGGCGTGCAGCCCGGCTCGCGCACCCACCTCGAAGAGTTCTTCGGCCCGATGATGGGCGTGATGCACGCCGCATCGCTCGCCGAGGCGATCGAGCTGCAGAACGCCGTCGCCTACGGGCTGACGGCGGGCCTCTACACGCAGGATCCGGCCGACCTCGCGCTGTGGCTCGACGGCGTCGAGGCGGGCAATCTGTACGTGAACCGCGGCATCACGGGTGCGATCGTGCAGCGTCAGCCGTTCGGCGGCTGGAAGCGCTCGTCGGTCGGCGCCGGCACGAAGGCGGGTGGCCCGAACTACCTCGTGGGCCTTGGTTCGTGGCGGGCCTCGGCCGGGGGTGCGCCGTCGTCGACTCTGCACCTGCGCGGGCTCGATTCGCGCATCACAGGTCTCATCGAGGCCGCGCAGCCCTCGCTCGACTACGAGGCGTTCGAGTGGCTGCGCCGCGGCGCGCTGTCGGACGCCGTCGCCTGGGACCGCGAGTTCGGCCGCGTGCAGGACGTGTCGCAGCTCGGCATCGAGCGGAACCTTTTCCGCTATCGACCGGTGCCGGTCGCGGTGCGCGCGACGAAGGATGCCACGGGTCAGGCACTGCTGCGGGTCATCGTCGCAGGCGTCCGCACGGGCGGGGAGTTCTCGGTGAGCGCTCCCTCCGGCCTGCCCGCGGGCGTGCGCCGCGCGCTCGGCGACCTCGACGTGCCGGTGTACGTCGAGACGGATGCCGAGTGGACCGAGCGCCTCCTTCTCGCCCGTGCGGAAGGCGGCGTCGGGCGCGTGCGGTTCGTGGGGGGCGCCACGTCGGTCGCGGCGGCGCAGACCGCGCTCGCGGAGGCATCCGGCGGCGACCCCGACCTCGCGGTCTACGCCGGCGAGGTGACGACCGCGGGGCGCATCGAGCTGCTGCCGTTCCTGCACGAGCAGGCGATCTCGATCACCGCGCACCGCTTCGGCAACCCCGATCACTGGAGTGAAGCCGTCATCTGACCACTGTCCCGAATGTCAAGAATTCTTGACATGCCCGCTCCATTCGCGCTACCGTCGTGTCAACAATTCTTGACACGACGGAGGACGTCATGGGCTACGGCGAACGCAATGTGTGGGCGGGGATGATCGTCGGGGTGCTCGTGGTCGGCGCCTACCTCGCCTACCTGTTGGTGCAGTTGTCGCACCTTCCGGCAAGCGAGGTCGCCTGGCAATGGCCGATGGTATGGACGGTCGCCGCCGGCATCGTGGGCACGATCGTCCTCAGCATCGGGTGGGGGATCGTGGCAGGCATCCGCGATCGCGACGAACTGCACCGGCTCGACCAGCGCGACACCGACATCGAACGGATGGGGAATCGCGTCGGACAGGCGTTCATGGCGATCGGGGGCGTCGGCGCGATCGTCCTCGCGATGGTGAAGGCCGATTGGTTCTGGATCGGCAACGCGCTGTTCTTCGCCTTCTTCCTGTCGGCACTCGTAGGTGGTATCGCCCAGGCGATCGCGTACCGTCGGGGGCTCGTCTGATGGTGCGCGCCACGAAGATCGTCAATCGCCTCCGCGACCTGCGCGAGAGCACCGGGCTGACGCAGGCCGAGCTCGCGCGCCGCGTCGGCGTCACCCGCCAGACGCTCATCGCCATCGAGCAGGGGAAGTACTCCCCGACGCTCGAGCTGGCCTTCCAGCTCGCGCGCGAGTTCGGCGTCGGCATCGACGACGTCTTCCAGTATCCGGACGAACGAGACGAACGACAGGGGCAGTCATGACCGACTCGATCACCGCACAGGCGTGGACGCAGAGCCGCTACGGCGGGCCCGAGGTGCTGGGCTTCGCGCCGCAGCCCGTGGCCGCACCGCGCGCGGGCCAGGTCGCGATCGAGGTCGAGGCCACGTCGCTGAACTCGGCCGATGTGCGCATCATGCGGGGTGAGCCCCTGCTGCTGCGGCTGTTCTTCGGCCTGCGGCGGCCGCGCACGGCGACCCCGGGCCGCGATGTCATGGGACGCATCGTCGCGGTCGGGGAGGGGGAGCCGACGTGGCAGCTCGGCGATCGGGTGGTGGGAGAGCTTCCGGGTGGGGGTCTGTCGACGGTGACGCTCGCCGCAGTCGACCGCATCGTCCGCGTGCCGGACGGTGTGGATGCCTCGGTCGCGGCCTGCCTGCCGCTGGCCGGCGGCACGGCGTGGCAGGCCCTCGACCTCGCTCGCGTCACCGCGGGGTCACGCGTGCTCGTCATCGGCGCCGGCGGCGGTGTGGGCTCGTTCGCCGTGCGGCTTGCGGTGCTGCGCGGCGCGGTCGTGGATGCCTGGTGCAGCCCGCGCGCGCAGGCGATGGTGCAGGGCCTCGGCGCAGTGCAGGTCGACGACTACCGCACGGCCGCCGTGGCCGGCGCATACGATGCGGTGATCGACATCGGCGGAGCGCGGCCGCTGCGCGAGTTGCAGGGCGCCGTGCGCAGGGGCGGCCGCGTCGTCGGCGTCGCGGGTGGCGCGAACCGCGTGTTCGGCCCGATCGGGCGCATGCTGCGCGGCGTGCTCGCCTCGATCGGAGCGCCCGTGCGGATCGTGCCGCTCGCCGCCGCCGCGCGGCCGGAGATCACGGCCCGCCTGCTCGCGCTCACATCTGCGGGAGAGCTCCGGCCGCACATCGAGCGGACGTTCTCGCTGGCCGAGGCGCCGTCCGCGTTGCGTCATCTCGACGACGGTCGCGCGGTAGGCAAGGTGATCGTGTGGCACGAGTGACACATGGCAACACGCCGCACCGCGGATGAACGCCGTCCACCACCTTCAGTCAAAGAGAAACAAGTTATCTTTCTATTCCCCAGGGCGTGCGCGGGGCACGATGTGAATGGCGCTTCTGGGGGGCGCCGACGGAGGCCGGTTCCCGTGCGACGCTGCGATCACTGACAAAGGTGATTCTGCTGCGTCGTCGGTCGGACCGTCAATGACACGCCGGGGGGAGTGTCGCTCTGGGGTTGGGGGAACTCGACCCCAGAGCTCCGCCCCGCGTCAGCTGCGCTGATCAGTCCGCACTCATGGCATCCCGTGCCGGTTCATCCGATGCGTGTTCATCTGCCGCGACCATGAACTCGTTCACCAGCGCGCGCACGCCCAGCGCGAACAGCGACCAGCTTCCGGCCGGGATGTCGTCGGTCTCGCTCGCCTCGTAGCGCGGGTGCTCGATGCCCTCGAGGGCCCGGATGGCGAAGCCCTCGCCCATCGCCGCCATCGCCTCGGTGAAGTCGGCCACTGTGAGCGGCGACTTCATCCGCATCCCGTAGGCCTGCATCAGATACGCGTAGAACTCCGCGAACGACGCGGTCGACTCGCGATGGCGCGCCCGGCTGGCATCCGTCAGTTCGGGCCAGGTCTGGGCCGTCGTGCGCAGCGCGAGCGAGATGAGGAACTGCTGGGCCTCGAGGGCATCGGTGGGATTGTCGGCATCGACGGCCGTGCCGCGCACGTGTGCGTCTGCGGCGGCGCGGATGACGTCGTCGCCGCTCGCCCCCTCGGCGATGAGCGCCTCGACCGCCGCGCGTGCGTAGTCGGAGGGCCCGCTGAGGCGCAGACGCACCATCGCGACCGCGAGATCGCGTTGATAGTCGTTCTGGTCTGCCCACAGTCGATACGCCGCGCCCGTCGTGAGGCCGGCGCGGCGCAGCACGTCCTGCAGCCTGATGTGCTGCACGCCCGCCGACACACCGCGCTCCATCAGCATCTGTACCCCCACCCGCAGCAGCAGTGCGCGGGTCTCGTCCCCAGAACGACGCCCCATGGAAAAGAAATCTACTCACATTCCTCGGCAAGCGGTGGGATGTGGTCTGGCACAATGGATGCCGGCGTGCCCGAGATCGCTTCGCGGGCCTCTGGACAGCGTCCGCCGCCCCTTCGATCCGAGGAGCGCACATGACCGCGTCCCTTCCTCTCGCAGCTCAGACGCCGGCCGTTCGGCGCACGCCGCAGCGCCGCCGCTATCTGATGTGCCGCCCCGACTACTTCACGGTGAGCTACCGCATCAATCCGTGGATGGAGCCGGAGAATCCGACCGATACGGCCAAGGCCGTCGCCCAGTGGCAGACGCTGTACGACACGTACATCGCGCTCGGCCACGAGGTCGAGTTGATCGACCCCGTGCCGGGCCTGCCCGACATGGTCTACACGGCGAACGGCGGGTTCATCATCGACGGCCGGGCGCTCGGCGTGCGGTTCCGGGTGCCCGAGCGGCGCGGCGAAGAGCGACCCTTCATGGACTGGTTCGCTGCGCACGGCTTCGAGGTGATCGAGCCGATCTCGGTGCAGGAGGGGGAGGGCGACTTCCTGCTCGTCGGTGACACGATCCTCGCGGGCACGGGCTTCCGCTCGGTGGGCGACAGCCACCGCGAGCTCGCCGAGGTGTTCGGCCGAGAGGTCGTCTCGCTGCGGCTCGTCGACCCGCGGTTCTACCACCTCGACACCGCGATCTCGGTGCTCGACCCTTCGACAGGCTCAGGGACCGAGACGAGCTCAGGGACCGGGGCTGCCGGGAACATCGCGTACCTGCCGTCGGCGTTCGACGAGGCATCCCGGCGCGAGCTCGAAAGCCGCTTCCCCGACGCGATCCTCGTGTCAGACGACGACGGTGCCGTGTTCGGCCTCAACTCGGCATCCGACGGCTACAACGTCTTCATCTCACCGCGGGCGACGGGCTTCGAGGCCCAGCTGCGCGAGCGCGGCTACAACCCCGTGCTGATCGATCTGTCCGAGCTGCTGCTCGGCGGCGGCGGCATCAAGTGCTGCACTCTCGAACTGCGAGGAAAGTCATGACCACGCCCACAGCTGCCGACGCCGCGACCTCCGACCTGATCGCTGCGGAGAACGCGCACGTCGCCCACAACTACCACCCGCTGCCGGTCGTCGTCGCGCACGGTGAAGGTGCGTGGGTGACCGATGTCGAGGGGCGACGCTACCTCGACCTGCTGTCGGCCTATTCGGCCCTCAACTTCGGGCACCGTCACCCCGCGCTCGTCGCGGCCGCGACCGCGCAGCTCGGGCGCGTGACGCTCACGAGCCGCGCGTTCCACAACGACCGGCTCGGCGCGTTCGCCGCGGCGCTCGCCGACCTGTGCGGCAAGGACCTCGTGCTGCCGATGAACACGGGCGCCGAGGCCGTCGAGACGGGCATCAAGGTCGCGCGGGCATGGGCGTACCGCGTGAAGGGCGTGCCCGCGGGCGCCGCGACCATCATCGTCGCCGACGGCAACTTCCACGGTCGCACCACCACGATCGTGAGCTTCAGCGACGACCCGCAGGCGCGCGACGGGTTCGGCCCCTTCACGCCCGGCTTCGTGTCGGTGCCCTACGGGGATGCCGAGGCCATCGCCGCGGCGATCGACGAGAACACCGCGGCGGTGCTCATCGAGCCGATCCAGGGCGAGGCCGGGGTCGTGATCCCGCCGGAGGGGTACCTGCGGGCCGTCCGCGAGATCTGCGACCGCGCGAACGTGCTGTTCATCGCCGACGAGATCCAGTCGGGGCTCGCGCGCGTCGGCACGACCTTCGCGTGCGACCGCGAGGGGGTCGTCCCCGACGTCTACCTGCTCGGCAAGGCTCTCGGCGGGGGCATCCTGCCCCTGTCTGCCGTGGTCGCGGACGCCGACGTGCTGGGCGTCATCCAGCCGGGCGAGCACGGATCGACCTTCGGCGGCAATCCGCTCGCGTGCGCCGTCGGGCTGCAGGTCGTCGAGATGCTCGCGTCGGGCGAGTTCCAGACGCGCGCGCAGGCCCTGGGCGCGCACCTCGCGGCTTCACTCGACGCCCTCATCGGCCACGGCGTCACCGCGACGCGTGTCGCGGGGCTGTGGGCCGGAATCGACATCGATCCCGCGTTCGGCACGGGCCGCCAGATCGCCGAGAAGCTGCTCGCGCGCGGCGTGCTCGTCAAAGACACCCACGGGCAGACGATCCGCATCGCGCCGCCGATCGTCGTGCGGGCGACAGAGCTCGACTGGGCCGTCGAGCAGCTACGCCTCGTGCTCGCCGGCTGAGGCTGCGAGCGTGGGTCTCCACAGGAATCCACTCGCAATCGTCGTCGCGTGTTGCGGTATCCGTGGGGCTGAGGTCGCACGACGCGACGAGGCTTTCGGCGGTGAGTGAGACAGTCGTCGCGTGATGCTGACTCGAAGGTATGGAAGCCGCACGACGCGACGAGGCTTTCGCGCGCGGCGCGTCGGCGCGCCCACCTCGCGGGGTCAGGCGACCGAGACCTCGCGCGTGTGCCAGCCGGTCGCGCCGTCGGGCACGACTGGAGCCGTGCGCTCGGTCTGCACCTCTCCGGTGGCGCTGGTCGCCCGGCAGCGCACGGTGTGACGCCCGGCCTCGGCGGTCCACGGGATGCTCCACTGCACCCAGGTGTCGTCCGAGATCGCCGTGGCCAGGGTCGCGGGGCGCCAGGCGCCGTCGTCGACCTGCACCTCGACCCCGGCGACGCCGACGTGCTGCTGCCATGCGACGCCCGCGATGACCGTGTCGCCCGCGGGCACCGATGCACCCGCCCGCGGAACGTCGATGCGCGACTCGAGCTTGATCGGCCCGCGCTCGGACCATCCACGGTCGGTCCAGTAGGCGGATGCCTGGTCGAACCGCGTCACCTCGAGCTCGGTCACCCACTTCGTCGCCGAGACGTAGCCGTAGAGCCCGGGAACGACCATCCGCACGGGGAACCCGTGCTCGACGGGGAGCGGTTCGCCGTTCATCCCGACCGCCAGGATGGCGGCGACCCCGTCGTCGCGCAGCACCTCGAGCGGGGTGCCCGCCGTGAAGCCGTCGATCGAGCGCGACAGCACCATGTCGGCATCCGCCGTCGGATTCACCCGGTCGAGCAGGTGCCGCAGGGGGTAGCCGAGCCACAGGGCGTTGCCGATCAGATCTCCGCCGACCTCGTTCGAGACGCACGTGAGGGTCGTCCAGCTCTCTTCGAGGGGGAGCGCGAGCAGCTCGTCCCAGGTCAGCACGAGCTCGCGCTCGACCAGCCCGTGGATGCGCAGGCTCCACGTCGCGGGGTCGATCTGCGGCACGACCAGCGCGGTGTCGATGCGGTAGAAGTCGGCGTTCGGGGTGACGACGGGTGCGAGCCCGGCGATCGACAGCTCGGCCCCGGCGGGAGCCGCGGCCGCCGCGACAGCCGGCGTCGGCAGCACGATCGCCCGCCGCACGACGCTGACCGCCTGCGACCCGGCACGCAGGGCGGCCCCGCCCACAGCCGCTGCGAGGCCGGCGGCCGCCATGACTCCCGTCCAGAGGAAGAACCGGCGGCGGTCGATTCCCGTGCCGGCAGGCCCGCCGGGCGCGGCACTGGCGACACCCCGCGACGCTGGGCGGCCGGCATCCGTGGCATCCTTCGCGTCCGTCTGGTCCGACCGCTCGGGCAGCAGCCCGGTGAGCCAGCGCACCACGACCGCAGCCACGACGCCTGCGGCGATCGAGGGCAGCCACGCCCACACTCCGGCGTCGGCGCGCGAGGTCGCCGCGATGCCCACCGCGAACCCGAGCAGGCCGAACGTCACGGCGCCGAGCGGCGAGCGCCGGTGCTCGAGCGCGCCGATGAGCCCCGACGCGGCGAGCAGCACGATGCCGATGCCGACCAGCAGCGCCGCCTTGTCGCCGGTGCCGAAGAGCGCGATCGCCGTCTCTTTCGCCCACGGGGGAGCCAGATCGATCAGGATGCCGCCGACGACCGCGAACGGGCTCGACGCGGGCGCCGCGAGCACGGCGACCAGCTCTCCCGACCCGGCGCCGATGAGCGCCGAGGCTGCACCGGCGGCTGCGGCCGACCATCTGGCGTGACGTTCCACGCGCTCAGCGTACGTCCGTCTGGCGCTGGTGGGGCCGCCATGACGAGACCGTAACCTTTGCCGGCGCCCGTGCTCTCCGACCCCGCCGTCCGCGCCCGAGCTTCTGTCATCCCGCCGAAACACAGCGCGCACTAGGCTCACCTCATGGGTGATCTGTTCGACGGCTACGGGTCCATGATGGCGCCGCGCAAGACCGCTTCGGGAGTGCCGGCGTTCGACGAGATGTTCGCCGAGGCGGCGCCCGAAGGCGCGGATGCCCCGTCGCGGCCGGCATACAGGGAGCTGTACCAGGCGCTCGCGAAGCTCACGCAGGCAGAGCTGCGCGGACGCACCGAGTCGCTCGCCAGTTCGTACCTCGCGCAGGGCGTGACGTTCGACTTCGCCGGCGAGGAGCGTCCGTTCCCGCTCGATGCGGTGCCGCGCGTCATCGACTATGACGAGTGGTCGACCGTCGAGAAGGGCGTGGGCCAGCGGGTGAAGGCCCTCGAGGCCTTCCTCGACGACGCCTACGGCCACCAGCACTGCGTGCGCGACGGCGTGCTGCCCGCGGCGCTGATCGCGAGCTCGCAGTACTTCTACCGACAGGCGGCCGGCATCCGCCCCGCCAACGGCGTGCGCATCCAGGTCGCCGGCATCGACCTGATCCGCGACGAGCACGGCGAGATGCGCGTGCTCGAAGACAACGTGCGGGTGCCGTCGGGCGTCAGCTACGTCATCTCGAACCGTCGCGTGATGGCCCAGACGCTGCCCGAGCTCTTCCACTCGATGCGCGTGCAGCCGGTCGGCGACTACCCGAACAAGCTGTTGCAGGCCCTCCGCAACGCCGCGCCCCCGGGCGTCGAAGACCCGAACGTGGTCGTCCTCACCCCGGGTGTCTACAACTCGGCGTACTTCGAGCACACGCTGCTCGCGCGCCTGATGGGCATCGAGCTCGTCGAGGGTCGCGACCTGCAGGCGATGGGCGGCAAGGTCTTCATGCGCACGACGCGGGGCCTCAAGCGCGTCGACGTCATCTACCGCCGGGTCGACGACGACTTCCTCGACCCGCTGCAGTTCCGCGCCGACTCGATGCTCGGCGCCCCCGGGCTGCTGCTCGCGGCGCGCCTCGGCAACGTCACGATCGCCAACGCGGTCGGCAACGGCGTCGCCGACGACAAGCTGCTCTACACCTACGTGCCCGACCTCATCCGCTACTACCTCGCCGAAGAGCCGATCCTCAAGAATGTCGACACCTGGCGCCTCGAAGAGCCGGAAGCTCTGGAAGAGGTGCTCGATCGACTCGATGAACTCGTGATCAAGCCCGTCGACGGTTCCGGCGGCAAGGGGCTCGTGGTCGGACCGGATGCCTCGCCCGCCGAACTCGAGACGCTCCGCGGCAAGCTCATCGCCGACCCGCGCGGCTGGATCGCGCAGCCCGTCGTCATGCTCTCGACGATCCCGACCCTCGTCGAAGACGGCGTGCGTCCCCGTCACGCCGACCTGCGACCGTTCGCGGTGAACAACGGCGACGAGGTGTGGGTGCTGCCCGGCGGGCTCACCCGCGTCGCACTCCCCGAGGGCCAGCTCGTCGTGAACTCGTCGCAGGGCGGCGGGTCGAAAGACACCTGGATCGTCGGTGGCGATGCCCCCGAGCGCCCGCGCGGTCTCTACGAGCCGGGCGGCATGGCGGGACTCGTCGCCGACCAGGCATCCGTCACCCAGTCGATTCCCGTGATCCACGACGCGCAGGGCGCCCCGGCGCAGGCGCCCGAAGATCCGCGGCCGCTGGCTGAGCAACAGGAGCAGCAGCAGCAGACGGGAGGCTCGTCATGCTGAGCCGCATCTGCGTTTCGACTCGCTTCGCTCGCTCAACGACCGGAAAGGACGGCTCATGCTGAGCCGCATCGCTGAATCCCTGTTCTGGATCGGGCGCTACATCGAGCGCGGCGACGGCACGGCGCGCATTCTCGACGTGCACCTGCAGCTGCTGCTCGAAGACCCGTGGATCGACGAAGACACCGCGTGCCGCTCGCTGATGGGTGTCATGGGGTCGGTTCCCCCGGAAGACACCGAGCGCGTCACGCGCGGAGATGTGCTGACGAGGCTCGCGGTCGACCGCGCCAACCCCTCGAGCATCGCCTACGCCCTCCAGTCGGCGCGCGAGAACGCGCGCCGCGCGCGCGAGATCGTCTCGACCGAGCTGTGGGAGACGCTGAACACGACGAACTCGCGGATGCCCCGGCGCATCAACAACGAGAAGGCGCACGAGTTCTTCCAGTGGGTGCGCGAGCGCTCGGCCCTTGCGGTCGGCGTCACCGACTCGTCGACCAGCCGTGACGAAGCGTGGCAGTTCCTCACGCTCGGGCGCTCGATCGAGCGCACCGACATGACCGCGCGCCTGCTCGCGACCAGGGCCCTGACCTACGCCTCGGGCCCGTCGTGGACGACGATCCTGCGCTCGTGCGGTGCGTACGAGGCCTACCTGCGGACCTACCGAGGGATGCCCAGTGCCGCCAACGCCGCCGAGTTCCTGCTGCTCGACCGCCTGTTCCCGCGCTCGGTGATCCACTCGATCGCCCGCGCCGAGGCGTGCATGAGCGCGATCGACCCGGTCGCCGACCGCGTGGGGCACTCGAACAGTGTGCTGCGCGCGCTCGGGCGCATCCGCAACGACCTCGAGTACCGGCCGATCGAAGAGATCCTCGCCGAGCTGCCCGAGCACATGGAACGGGTACAGGAGGTCACGCGCGAGGCATCCGAAGCCATTCGCGATCGCTTCTTCCCCACGCACGCCGAACCCAGCTGGATCGGAGAGACCTCATGACCCTTCGACAGGCTCAGGGACCGGTAGGGCACCGCCGCGAGCGGCGGTGGACGCGATGATGAGATTGCGGATCGAGCACGCCACGGGCTTCACCTACCCGGGCGACGTCGGCGCGTCGTACAACGAGGCGCGCATGCTGCCGGGCTCGACCGACGCGCAGTTCGTGCTGAGCTCGCAGTTCGACATCGAGCCGTCGACGAGCGTGAACTACTACACCGACTACTTCGGCACGCGGGTCGCGTCGTTCGACGTGCTCGCCGGCCACCACGCGCTCGACCTCACGGCGCGGTCGCTCGTCGAGGTGCGTCCGCGCCCGGTCGAGTTCACCGAGATCACGTGGGATCGCCTGCGCCGCGAAGCGGGCCGCGCGGTCTCGACGGTCGAGATGCTTGGCCAGTCGGACCGGACCGAACCGCCCGCCGAGGTCGCCGAGATCGCACGATCGATCGCCGCGCAGCACGACGATCCCGGCCGCGCCGCGATCGCCATCGCATCGGCGATCGGCGATGCCATGGAGTACATGCCCGGGGTCACCGGCGTGCACTCGACGGGCGCCGAGGCCTGGGCCGAGCGCAAGGGCGTGTGCCAGGACATCACGCACATCACGCTCGGGGCGCTGCGCGAGGTGGGGATCCCCGCGCGGTACGTCTCGGGCTACCTGCACCCGAGCCCGCACGCCGAGGTCGGGGTGCCCGTCAAGGGCGAGTCGCACGCGTGGGTGGAGTGGTTCTCGGGCGATTGGGAGGGCTTCGACCCCACCAACCGCATCGAGATCGGCGACCGCCACGTGCTCGTCGGCCGCGGCCGCGACTACAACGACGTGCCCCCGCTGCGCGGCGTGTACGCCGGCCCGCACAAGAGCGAGCTGCACGTGCAGGTGATGATCACGCGCGAGGCGTAGCCCGCGGGGGTCGCTCGGCGTGGCGGCCTCCGCTCGGCGTGGCGGCGTCCGCTCGGCCAGGCTCGGCGGCGTCCGCTCGGCGGTGAGCCACCGTCGTGGTGGTGAAACACAGTGTGTCGCGCTGTGTCTCAGCGCGGTTGCGATGGTTCAGCGAGCGCGGAGCGGATGCCGCGGGCGTGAGTGGCCGTCCTCGCCCCGAGGCGTCGACGGCGCTGACCTCGCGATCGCCGCCACAGCGCTCGAGGTCGGCGCGCCACTGCTCACCCGCAACGTGAAGCATTTCCCCATGTTCGACGGGCTCGCGACGCCCTACTGAGCGGTGTCGGGCGTGACTGTCGCGACGACGGCGCCGCGTGCGACCCGGTCGCCCACGGCGACGTGCAGGTGCACGGTTCCCGCGACGGCCGCACGCAGCGTGTGCTCCATCTTCATCGCCTCGACGACGACCAGTGGGTCGCCCACCTCGACGTGGTCGCCGTCGGCGATGGATGCCACGACGACCGTTCCCGGCAGCGGCGACGTGACCTCGGGAGATGCCGTGACATCGCCGGCACCGCGGGATTGCGCGCGGCGCTCGGTCACGTGCGTCGTCACGCCGTCTGCCGCGATCCAGACGTCGCCGTCGTCGCGCGCGTGCGCGACGGAGCGCCCGTGCCCCGAGATCGTGACGAAGGATGCCCCGGTGGCGCCGCCGCGTGGACCGCCGCCGCCCGCGCGGGCATCGCCGCCCTCGCCCCGCACCGACACGGCCCACTCCGGGCCGCCGTCGACGCTGGCCCGAGCGGCGTCGAGTGTGCCCCAGATCCGGACATCCGCTGTCGCCGTCCCGCTCTGCAGCCGATACACCCGCGCGGCGCTCGGGCCCAGGCGCCAGCCGTCGCGGCGCGACCACGGCCCGCCCGGGGCGCCGGTCGGGCTCGCATACGAGGTCACCGCAACCGAGGCCCCGGCCCCGGTCTCGGTAGCGGTCCCGGCCTCCGAGGCATCCATCACCAGCGCCGCCTCGACGAACGTCCGCGCGCCCGGCTCGGCGAACGGCAGGGAGTCGAAGGCGCGCGCGATGAGGCCCGTGTCGAGGTCGCCCGACACGACCTCGGGCAGGGCGAGCAGCAGTCGCAGGAACTCCAGGTTCGTCTCGAAGCCGAGAATCGCGGTGTCGCCGAGCGCGTCGGTGAGCCTCCGCAACGCCTGGGCCCGGTCGTCGCCCGTCGCGATGATCTTCGCGAGCATCGGGTCGTAGTCGACCCCGACATCCAGCCCGTCGCGCAGTGCGGAATCGATGCGGATGCCCTCACCCGAGGGATGCGCGACCCGCAGCACGCGGCCGCCCGTCGGGAGGAACCCGGAGCGGGGATCTTCGGCGTAGACGCGCGCCTCGATGCTGTGCCCGGTGAGCGTCACGTCGTCCTGCCCGAACGGCAGCGACTCACCGGCGGCGATGCGCAGCTGCAGCTCAACGAGGTCGAGGCCCGTCACCTGTTCGGTGACGGGATGCTCGACCTGCAGGCGGGTGTTCATCTCCATGAAGAAGAACTCGTCGGGGTGCTCTGCCGAGACGATGAACTCGACCGTCCCGGCGCCGACGTAGCCGACACTGCGCGCGGTCTCGCACGCCGCCTCCCCGATGCGGGCGCGCACGGCAGCGCCGTCGTCGAGCATCTCGAGCAGGGGAGAGGGCGCCTCTTCGATGACCTTCTGGTGACGGCGCTGCAGCGAGCACTCGCGTTCGCCGAGGTGCACGACGTTGCCGTGCGCGTCGGCGATCACCTGCACCTCGATGTGCCGCGGCGCCGACACGTAGCGCTCGAGGAAGAGCGTGTCGTCGCCGAACGACGCGGATGCCTCGCGCCGCGCCGCGGCGAGGGCGGCGGGCAGCTCCGTGGCAACCGTCACGACGTGCATGCCCTTGCCGCCGCCACCGGCCGACGGCTTGATCAGAACCGGGAACCCGACAGTCGCGGCGCCGGTGATCAGCTCGGCGTCGCCGAGCCCCGGACGCGCGAGCCCGGGCACCGTCGCGACGCCCCGCGCCTCGACCGCGGCGCGGGCCGCGATCTTGTCGCCCATCATCTCGATCGCCTCGGGAGACGGTCCGACGAAGACGATGCCGGCCTCGGCGCACGCCCGCGCGAACGCGGCGTTCTCGGCGAGGAACCCGAACCCCGGGTGGATCGCCTGCGCGCCCGTGCGCCGCGCGGCATCCAGCACCCGGTCGATCGAGAGGTAGCTCTCGGCAGCCGGCGCGGGCCCGAGCCGGACGGCTTCGTCGGCCAGCGTGACGTGCAGGGCATCGGCGTCGGCGTCGCTGTAGACGGCGACCGAGTGGATGCCGAGGCGCCGCAGCGTGCGAATGATGCGCACCGCGATCTCGCCGCGATTCGCGATGAGGACTGTCTCAAAGAGGGGCATGGCCATCACATCCGGAAGACGCCGTAGGCCGGCGCCCCGGTCCCCGAGCCCGCCCCGGTCCCCGAGCCTGCCCCGGTCCCCGAGCCTGCCCCGGTCCCCGAGCCTGCCCCGGTCCCCGAGCCTGTCGAGGGGCCGCGCAGCACCACGTCGAGCGCGAGGCCCAGCACGTCGCGGGTCTCACCCGGCTCGATGATGCCGTCGTCCCACAGGCGCGAGGTCGAGTAGTACGGGCTGCCCTGGCGCTCATACTGCTCGCGGATGGGCTGCTCGAAGGCGGCGCGCTCGCCGTCTGACCAGGGAGTGCCCGCGGCATCCAACTGCTCTGCCCGCACGGTGGAGAGGACAGATGCCGCCTGCGGCCCGCCCATGACCGACACGCGCGCGCCGGGCCACAGCCACAGGAAGCGCGGCGAGTAGGCGCGCCCGCACATCGAATAGGTGCCGGCGCCGAACGATCCGCCGACCACGACGGTGAGCTTCGGCACGCTCGCGCAGGCGACGGCGTTCACCATCTTGGCGCCGTGCTTCGCGATGCCGCCGTGCTCGTACTCGCGGCCGACCATGAAGCCCGTGATGTTCTGCAGGAACACCAGCGCGATGCCGCGCTGGTCGCACAGCTGGATGAAGTGCGCGCCCTTGAGGGCAGACTCGCCGAACAGCACGCCGTTGTTGGCGAGGATGCCGACGCGGTGTCCGTGAATGCGGGCGAAGCCCGTGACGAGGGTCTCGCCGTAGGTGGGCTTGAACTCGGTGAACGAGCCGCCGTCGACGAGGCGCGTGATGATCTCGCGGGCGTCGTAGGGGGTGTTGAGTTCGACCGGCACGACGTCAGTGAGGGTGGCGGGGTCGTGCGTCGGTGCGGTGACCGCGGCGGCGGGTTCGGGCAGCGGCGACGGCGGGGGCAGCGTCGCGACGATGTCGCGCACGATGCGCAGCGCGTGCGCGTCGTCGTCGGCGAGGTGGTCGGCGACGCCCGAGATGCGCGTGTGCGTGTCGCCGCCGCCGAGCTCTTCCGCGCTGACGACCTCGCCCGTCGCCGCCTTCACGAGCGGCGGCCCGCCGAGGAAGATCGTGCCCTGATTCCGCACGATCACGGTCTCGTCGCTCATCGCGGGCACATACGCCCCGCCGGCGGTCGATGACCCCATGACGGCGGCGACCTGCGCGATGCCATCCCGCGACATGCGCGCCTGGTTGTAGAAGATGCGCCCGAAGTGCTCTTTGTCGGGGAAGACCTCGTCCTGCATCGGCAGGAACGCGCCGCCCGAGTCGACGAGGTACACGCACGGCAGCCGGTTCTCGGCGGCGATCTCCTGCGCGCGCAGATGCTTCTTGACCGTGAGCGGATGGTACGTGCCGCCCTTGACGGTCGCGTCGTTCGCGACGACCATCACGTGCCGCCCGTGCACGAGCCCGATGCCCGCGACGACCCCCGCGGCCGGCCAGTCGTCGCCGAGGTCGCAGCCGGCGAGGGGCGCGAGTTCGAGGAAGGGCGATCCGCGATCGAGCAGGGCATCGATGCGGTCGCGAGCGAGCAGCTTGCCGCGCTCGACGTGACGACGGCGGGATGCCTCGGGCCCGCCTTGCGCTGCGCGGGCGCGCCGTTCGTGCAGCTCATCGATGAGAGCGGTGTACCCGGTGGCGGTCGACGTCGACACGGCATCCTCAATTCGGTTACGAATCGTTAACTGAAGTGAGACTATCGCGCGTGGCCCCACTCGTCCACCCGTGCGATCGCCAGCGCGATGATGATGGATAGTTCAGCTATTCGATAAGCTCACTATCGGATAGTATGACTAACCAAGCCGTGTTTCATCATCTACAGAACGTCGAGGGAAACCGCATGTCGCAAGTCACCTCTCCTCCTGCCGCCGCAGGCACCCGCGCCGCTGCCATCGTGTGGCACCGCCCGTTGCTGTGGCTTGCCGCCGCGATGGCGGTGCTCGCTGTGGTGAGCGCCGTCGGCGTCGTCATCGACCCTCGAGTGCTCCTGGGTGCGCCGATCTGGGCCAAGCCCCTGAAGTTCGCCCTCTCGATCGGCATCTACTGCGTCACCCTCGCCTGGCTGATCGGATTGCTGCCCCGGTGGCGCCGCACTGCGTGGTGGGCCGGCACGATCGCCGCGATCTTCCTCTCGATCGAGATCGTCGTGATCGTCGGTGCCGTGATCGCGGGAACGACGAGTCACTTCAACGTCGCGAGCCCCCTGCATTCGGCGATCTGGGGACTCATGGCCGTGTCCATCGTGATCGTGTGGGCGGCGGCCCTGCCGATCGTGCTGCTCCTGTGGCGCACCGATCTCGGCGACGCCGCGCGGGCGCTCGCCATTCGCGCGGGTTTCGTGATCGCCCTCATCGGAATGGCACTGGCCTTCTTGATGACATCCCCCACGGCCGCCCAGATCTCCGACTTCCAGGGGATCGCGGGAGCCCACACCGTCGGACTCGCCGACGGCGGCCCGGGGCTGCCGATTCTCGGCTGGAGCACGGTCGGTGGCGATCTTCGCATCCCGCACTTCGTCGGCATGCATGCATTGCAGGTCATCCCGCTCGCCGCGATCGCTCTCGAGCTCGTGGCGCGTCGATGGAGGGTCCTTCGCCCCGCCGCCGTGAGGCGGCAGATCGTGTGGGTCGTGATCGCGGCCTATCTCGGCACGCTGGCCCTCCTGACGGCGCAGGCTCTCGTGGGCGAGTCCATCGTGCAGCCGAGCCCGCTGGTGTTCAGCCTGGCCGCCTCGCTGGCCGGAGCGTCTCTCGTCGCCGTCGCGGTGATTCTCGGGAGGGCGGCGCGCGATGCGATTGGCCCAGAGTCCGTGTCGACACAGGCAGGATTGTCCGCATGAAGCTCACGCCCCTCGCCGTCTTCTATCTGATCGCGAGCATTCTCGGGTTCGTGGGCACCTGGACGTGGAACATCGTCTCCATCGTGCAGCAGCGCAACTTCATCGGCGACTGGGTCGGCAGCGGCCCCTCGGTGAGCTCGCTGACCGTCGACATCCTGATCGCCTGTGTCGTCGCCGCGACCTTCATCGTCGCCGAGGGAAGGCGACTCGGCATGCGGCGGCTGTGGCTCTACATTGTGCTCATGGCCGTCATCGCGTTCGCGTTCGCCTTCCCGTTCTTCCTGTTCATGCGGGAGCGGGCCCTGAGCCGCCGCGCTCTGATCGAGAGCGAGACTCGCTGACATGAAGATGGCGGCGCTCAGCGCAACGACCGGGATCCCGGTCGCGACGATCAAGTACTACCTGCGCGAGGATCTGCTGCCGGCGGGCGAACGCGTGGGCCCCACCCAGGCCAGCTACGACGACAGCCACGTGCGGCGGCTTCGGCTGATCAAGTCCCTCGTGGATGTCGGGGGCCTGAGCATCGCCTCGACGCGTCGCGTGCTCGAGTCGATCGATGCCGACATCACCATCGGCGAGACGCTCGAGGTGGCGCAGTCCACCGTCTCGGAGAACCTCGACCCGGCGACGATCGACGAGGCGAGCCTCCAATTGGTCGACGAGGCGATCTCGGGGTGGAACGTGCACCCGATGAACCCGGGGCGGCTCGCCGCGGCGCGCGTGCTGATGACGTTCGCCGCGGTCGGTCAGGCAGACACTCGTGGCTGGGTCGACAGGTACACCGCCGCCGCGCTGAAGGCCGCCGAAGCCGATCTCGACGAGATCGAGACGCGTCCCGATCGCGCCGCACGCGCCGAGACCGTCGTGATCGGCACGGTCCTCGGCGATGCCCTCTTCGCTGCGCTGCGCCGCGCCGCGCAGGAGCACCTCACGTGCGAGCGCTACGGCCTCCCGCCGGGGTGACCACCCCGCTCCCCGCTGCGTGGCGACAGCTCCTGAGCGCCGCGCGACATCCCCCAGGCGTCGACCAGGGTGCGTCTCCGCGGGTCGGTGCTGGGGGAGATCGTCGGCGCGTGCTGTTGCCTCGCGGTGGATGAGGCAGCACGTCGCGACGGGTGTTTCGTGGGGGCGGGAAATCGTCGGCGCGTGCTGTTGCCTCGAGGTGAATGAGGCGGCACGTTGCGACGGGTGTTTCGTCAGGCGCGCGGGCTGTACACCCGCGGCTCGTGCGTGCGGGCGACGAGGTCGCGGAGCGCCTCGAGTGACCCCGTGACGAACCCCGCCGCCCGCGCCTGCACGAGGACGTTCCCGAGCGCCGTGGCTTCGACGGGGCCAGCGAGCACGGGCACGCCGGCGCGATCGGCCGTGCGCTGGCAGAGGAGTGTGTTGAGCGCGCCGCCGCCGACGATGTGGATCGTGCGCACGTCGACACCGCCGAGGCGGCCGGCGGTCATCGCCGCGTCGGCGAAGGCCTGCGCGAGCGACTCGACGATCGAGCGGACGTACTCGGCGCGCGACCGGGGAGCGGCGACGCCGTGCTCGGCGCACCAGGCGTCGATTCGTGCCGGCATGTCGCCGGGTGGGAGGAACCGCGGGTCGTCGACGTCGAAGACGGGCACCGCGGATGCCGGGACTTCGGCCGCGGCATCCAGCAGCGTCGGCAGGTCGTGCGCGTGTCCCTCGCGCTCCCAGCCGCGGACGGTCTCGCTCAGGATCCACAGTCCCATGACGTTGTGCAGCAGGCGCACGCGTCCGTCGACGCCGCCCTCGTTCGTGAAGTTCGCCGCGAGTGCGTCGGGGGTGAGCACGGGGCGCTCGACCTCGACGCCGACGAGCCCCCACGTGCCGCAGGAGATGTAGGCCGCGGCATCCGCCTGCATCGGCACGGCGACCACGGCGGACGCGGTGTCGTGCGAGCCGACCGCGACCACGTCGGCGGTGCCGCCGAGCGACGCGGCGACGTCGGGCAGCAGCGCGCCGAGGCGCTCGCCGGGGGCGATGAGCGGCGGCAGGATGCCACGGGGCGGGCCCAGCGGGCCGAGGCGCTCGATCAGCGCGTCGTCCCACGACTGATCGAGCCAGCGCAGCAGCCCGGTCGTCGACGCGTTCGTGACCTCGGCGCGCGCGACGCCGGTGAGCCACGAGCCGATCAGGTCGGGGATCAGCAGCGCCGTGTCTGCGAAGCCGAGCACGTCGGCGGGCTCGGCCGCGAACTGGTACAGCGTCGTGAACGGCAGGAACTGCAGGCCGTTCCGTGCGAACAGCTCGGCGTGCGGCATCCGCTCGTGCACCGCGGCGACGCCGCGCGCGGTGCGGCCATCGCGGTAGTGGAACGGCACGCCGAGCAGGCGGCCCTCGCGGAGCAGCCCGTAGTCGACCGCCCACGAGTCGATGCCGATGCTCGCGATCTCGGGCGCCGCGCGGAACGCCGTGCGCAGCCCGCCGAGGGCCGCGCCATACAGGCCCACGATGTCCCAGTGCAGCCCGTCGCCGGCGAACACGGGGTCGTTCGGGAACCGGGCCACAGTCTCGGTCTCGAGGGTGTCGGGCCCGACGCGACCGACGATGACGCGGCCGCTGGTCGCGCCGAGGTCGACCGCCGCGACCGTGCCCCCGCTCATCGCAGGAAGGCCGCGGCGACGCCCGAGTCGACCGGGATGTGCAGTCCCGTCGTGCGGCTGAGTTCGGGGCCGGTGAGGACGTACACGGCATCGGCGACGTTCTCGGGCACAACCTCGCGCTTGAGGATCGTGCGCTGCGCGTAGAACGCACCGAGGTCCTTCTCGTCGACGCCGTAGGTCGCGGCGCGGTTCGCGCCCCAGCCCGAGGCGAAGATGCCCGAGCCGCGCACGACACCGTCGGGGTTGATGCCGTTGACGCGGATGCCGTGCTCGCCGAGCTCGACCGCCAGCAGTCGCACCTGGTGGGCCTGGTCGGCCTTGGTCGCCGAGTAGGCGATGTTGTTGGGCCCCGCGAACACCGAGTTCTTCGACGAGATGTAGATGATGTCGCCGCCGAGTCTCTGGGCGATAAGGGCGGATGCCGCGGCCTTCGACACCAGGAACGAGCCCTTCGCCATGACGTCGTGCTGCAGGTCCCAGTCCTTCTCGGTCGTCTCGAGCAGGGGCTTCGACAGCGACAGACCGGCGTTGTTGACGACGAGGTCGACGCCCCCGAACGCGAGTACCGCGGCGTCGATCGCCGCCTGCACGGCCTCGGCATCGGCGACGTTCGCCGCGACGCCGATTGCGACGTCGCTTGAGCCCAGCTCGGCGGCGGCGGCCCGCGCCTTCTCGAGGTCGAGGTCGGCGACGACGACGCACGCGCCCTCGGCGGCGAGGCGGGTCGCGATGGCCTTGCCGATGCCCGACGCCGCGCCCGTCACGAACGAGATGCGGCCCTGGTGGGTCTTGGGCTTCGGCATCCGCTGCAGTTTGGCCTCTTCGAGGGCCCAATACTCGATGCGGAACTTCTCGGCGTCGCTGATGGGGGAGTAGGTCGACAGCGCCTCGGCGCCGCGCATCACATTGATCGCGTTGACGTAGAACTCGCCCGCGACGCGCGCGGTCTGCTTGTTCGCGCCGTAGCTGAACATGCCGACACCGGGCACGAGCACGATCAGCGGGTCGGCGCCGCGGATCGCGGGGCTCGCCGGTTCGGTTGCTGAGCCTGTCGAAGCATGCGCGTCGTAGTACGCCTGGTAGTCGGCGCGGTACTCCGCGTGCAGCTCCTTCAGGCGAGCGATCGCCTCGTCGACCGATGCCGTGACCGGCAGGTCGAGGATCAGCGGCTTGACCTTCGTACGCAGGAAGTGGTCGGGGCAGCTCGTGCCCAGCGCGGCGAGCTCGGGTGCGCGCTCGGATGCCAGGAAGTCCAGCACCACGTCGGCGTCGGTGTAGTGCCCGACCATCGGCTTGTCGGTCGAGGCGAGGCCCCGGATCGTCGGCGCGAGCGCCGCCGCGCGGGCGCGCCGCTCGGCCTCGGGCAGCGCCTCGAAGCCGGCGCGCACGCCGCCGAACGGGTCGGACTTGCCGTGCTCGGCGATGTAGGCGGCGGCGGTGTCGATGATCCAGAGGCTGTTCGTCTCGGCATCCTCACTCGTCTCGCCCCACGCCGTGATGCCGTGGCCGCCCAGGATGCAGCCGATCGCGGCCGGGTTCGCGGCCCTGAGCTCGGCGATATCGAGGCCGAGCTGGAAGCCGGGGCGCCGCCACGGCACCCAGACGACCTTCTCGCCGAAGATGCGGGTGGTGAGCGCGGGTCCGTCGGCGGCGGTCGCGATCGCGATGCCCGAGTCGGGGTGCAGGTGGTCGACGTGCGGGGCATCGACGAGTCCGTGCATCGCGGTGTCGATCGAGGGTGCGGCGCCGCCCTTGCCGTGCAGGCAGTAGTCGAACGCGGCGACCATCTCGTCTTCGCGGTCGACCCCGGGGTAGACATCCACGAGCGCGCGCAGGCGGTCGAGCCGCAGCACCGCGAGACCCTCGGGCTTCAGGGTGCCCAGGTCGCCGCCCGAGCCCTTGACCCACAGCAGCTCGACGGGCTCGCCCGTGACGGGATCGGTCTCGGTGCCCTTGGCCGAGGTGTTGCCCCCGGCGTAGTTCGTGTTCTTCGGGTCGGCGCCCAGGCGGTTGCTGCGCGCGATCAGCGCGGCGGCGGTCGAGTTCGTCATGGGGTGGGTCTCGTCTCGTGTCGGAGTCGGGGGTGGGTGGGTGGAGTGAGCGGGCGCGCCGGTTCAGGCGCCCCAGCCTGCCTGCACGCCGCCGACGCGCTCGGCCTCGATGCGCTCTTGATAGCCGGATGCCAGGTACGCGGCCATCGGGTCGGCGGGCAGTCCGCGCTCTTCGCGCCACTGCGCGAGCGTCGGGCGGACGTCGGTCTGGAAGGCATCCATGAACACCGCGTTCGCCGCCAGGACATCGCCGGAGAGCTGAGCTGCCCGCAGTGCCTCGCCGTCGACGAGCATCGCGCGCGCGGTCATCTCCTGCACGTTCAGCACGGAGCGGATCTGGCCGGGGATCTTCTTCTCGACGTTGTGGCACTGGTCGAGCATGAAGGCCACGTCGGGGTTGTTCAGACCACCGCCGCGGATGACCTCGAACAGGATGCGGAACAGCTGGAACGGGTCGGCGGCACCCACGATCAGGTCGTCGTCGGCGTAGAAGCGCGAGTTGAAGTCGAAAGACCCGAGCTTGCCGAGGCGCAGCAGCTGCATCACGATGAACTCGATGTTGGTGCCGGGCGCGTGATGGCCCGTGTCGAGGCAGACCATCGCGCGCTCGCCGAGGGCGGCCACCTGGACGTACGAGGTTCCCCAGTCGGGAACATCCGTGTGATAGAACGCCGGCTCGAAGAACTTGTACTCGAGCACGAGGCGCTGCTCACCGGTCAGGCGCGCGTAGATCTGCTGCAGCGACTCGTGCAGACGGTCCTGGCGGCCGCGCAGGTCGGCCTGGCCCGGGTAGTTCGAGCCCTCGGCGAGCCAGATCTTCAGGTCGCGCGAGCCCGTGGCATCCATGATGTCGATGCACTCGAGGTGGTGGTCGATCGCCTTGCGGCGGATGCCTGCGTCTTCGTGCGTCAGGGCGCCGAACTTGTAGTCGTCGTCCTGGAACGTGTTGGAGTTGATCGTGCCGAGCTCGACACCGTGATCCTGCGCGAAGGTACGGAGCGCGGCGTAGTCGTCGACCTTGTCCCACGGGATGTGCAGGGCGACGCTCGGTGCGAGAGCCGTGACGCGGTTGACCTCGGCGGCATCGGCGATCTTCTCGAACGGGTCGCGCGGCGTGCCCGGCGTCGCGAACACCTTGAAGCGGGTGCCCGAGTTGCCGAACGCCCACGAGGGCAACTCGATGCCCTGCTGCTCGAGGGTGGAGAGGTTGTCAGGGGTGAGCGTGCTCACGCGAGGGGGCTTTCTGTGAGCTGGTCGTGCAGGTTGAAGACTTCGGTGAGGGGGGTGGCGGCCTGGTCGGCGCGGCCGTCGATGTTCGGGAAGAACTCCGCCATGGATGCCTCCCAGCGCGCGGCGACGGGAGAGGATGCCAGGTACGCGCGGGCCGCGTCGTCGTCGTCGGTCTCGTAGTAGCCGAACAGCGTGGCGCGCCCGCGGTCGAGGAAGATCGAATAATTGCGGCGGCCCGACGCCTCGATCTCCGCGAGCATCTCGGGCCACACCGGGTTGTGCCGCGCGATGTAGGCGTCGATCATGTCGGGGCGCACCTGCAGAGTGAAGGCGATGCGCGTCATATCGCTCCTTCGCGATGTCGGGCGTCCGGTGAGGGCGGAATGCATGGCCGCACGCGACCCGAGGGCGGAGTGCGTGTATGAATCGTTTCAAACGATAGTATGAGTGAAACGATTCGTCAAGCGCGGACTCGAGATCGGGGGAACGCCGTGGCAGCCAGCGTGAAAGACGTCGCCGCAGCGGCGTCTGTCTCGGTGGGCACGGTGTCGAACGTGCTCAACCGGCCCGAGAAGGTCGCCCCCGAAACGGTCGCTCGCGTGCAGGATGCCATCGCGCGCCTCGGTTTCGTTCGAAATGACGCGGCGCGGCAGCTGCGCGCGGGTCGCAGCCGGTCGATCGGACTGATCATCCTCGACAGCGCGAACCCCTTCTTCGCCGAAGTCGGTCGAGGGGCGGAGGAACGTGCCGCGGCGGAAGGTATGGCGGTGCTGCTCGGCAACAGCGACCAGGACGAGGCCCGCGAGAGCGCCTACCTCGATCTGTTCCGCGAGCAGCGTGTGAACGGCGTGCTCTTGACGCCGACGCACCTCGATGACGATTCCGTGCACAGGTTTGCGGATGCCGACATCCCCGTCGTCCTTGTCGACGGCGAGCTTCTCGGCGGCACCGTGCCCTCTGTCGCGGTCGATGACGTGGAGGGCGGTCACCTGGCTGCGGCGCATCTGCTCGCGCTCGGGCGGCTGCGTCTCGCGTTCGTGGGTGGTCCGCTCACGATCCGTCAGGTGGCCGACCGTCTCGAAGGCGCGCGCCGGGCGCTCGCCGAGGTGCCGGGCGCGACGCTCGAGGTGATCGAGCAGGGGGCGCTCACCGTGCTGGCGGGCCGGTCTGCAGGCGAGGCATTGGCCCACCGCCCCGCCGCTGAGCGACCCGACGCGGTGTTCTGCGCGAATGACCTGCTCGCCGTGGGCGTGATGCAGGGCGCCGCGATCCTCGGTGACATCCGCGTGCCGCAGGACATCGCGCTCATCGGCTACGACGACATCGACTTCGCCCAGGCGACCGTCGTGCCGCTGAGCTCGGTGCGTCAGCCGGCGCGCGAGATCGGCGCCACCGCGGTCGAGCTGCTCTTCGAGGCACTCGCCGGGGCGGTGCCGCCCCGACAGGTGCGGTTCCGACCCGAGCTCGTGGTCAGGGCGTCGACGGCGGGGTAGGCGCCCGCGGGCGCGGCGGGTGCACCGTTTTCGGGCACCCGGGCGTGAACCACACTCGCGCGCGTGAGACACAGCGTGACGCACTGTGTCTCGGCGTGGTTGCCGTGGCTCAGCGCCGCGGCCCGCGGCGCACGTCGGCCTGCCCGCACCGGCCCGCCCACCCGCGCCGGCCCGCGGTCGCGGTGTCAGGCCGTGCGGCGGTGCTCGCGAGGGCGGATGTCGGGCGCCGTGATCTTGCCCGCCGCCACCTCGGGCAGTGCGATCGGCGTGGTGCCGGCGACTTCGTCGCTGAACTCTTCCGGAGCCGCGTCGATCACCGAGATCGGCCGTGTCTCGTCGAGGGTCAGCGCGAAGCGGCGCGTCTCGTGGCGGTGCAGACGCCCCGAGAGCAGCATCCAGCTGAAGCCGATCGCGAAGGCGACGAAGGCTCCGCCGGCGCCGAGCCAGATCGCGGCGCGCGGCCCGAACTCGGCGGCGACCCAGCCGACGATCGGCGCGCCGATGGGGGTGCCGCCCATGAGGATCGCCATGTACAGCGCCAGCACGCGGCCGCGCAGCGCGGGGTCGGTCGTCGTCTGCACGTAGCCGTTCGCAGTGGTCAGGGTCGTCACGACGGCGAACCCGGTGAACATGAGCGTCACGGCATACAGGGCGTAGCTCGGCATGAGGGCGCTGACGGATGCCGCGACGGCGAACAGCCCCGTTCCGACGACGACCAGGCGGATGCGCGCGCGGTCGCGGCGGGCTGCCAGCAGCGCGCCGGCGAGCGAGCCGATGGCGAGGATCGACGAGAGCAGGCCGTAGCCGTCGGCATCCGTTCCGAATTCCAGCGCCATCGTCGAGGCGAAGATCGGGAAGTTCATGCCGAACGCGCCCAGCAGGAACACCATCGCGAACGTCACCATGAGGTCGGGGCGCCGCCGTACGTAGCGGAAGCCGTCGGCGAGCCGATTCGCGCCCGGCGCCTGCACGCGCGGGATCAGCTCGTCCTGGCGGATCAGCATGAGCGCGACGATCATCGCGAGGAAGGTCGCGGCGTTGACCAGGAACACCCAGCCGGTGCCGACCGCCACGATCATGACGCCGGCGGCGGCGGGGCCGATCATGCGGGCGCTGTTGAACGAGGCTGCGTTGAGCGCGACGGCGTTCGAGGCGTTCTCGCGGGCCACGAGATCGGAGACGAAGGCCTGCCGGGCGGGATTGTCGAAGGCGGCGACGAGGCCCAGCACGAACGCGAAGACGTACATCAGCGGCAGGGTCATGACCCCGCGCAGGATCAGCACGCCGACGACGGCGCCGATGACCAGCAGCAGTCCCTGCGTGAGCATGAGCAGGCGGCGTCGGTCGAAGCGGTCGGCGACCCATCCGGTGACGCCCACGAGCAGCAGCGGCGGCGCGAACTGGAGCGCCATCGTGATGCCCATCGCGCCCGCGTCGTTGTCGGTGAGCTGCGTCAGCACCACCCAGCTGAGCGCCGTGCCCTGCATCCACTGGCCGACGTTCGAGACGAGCGCGCCGATGAACCAGACGCGGTAGTTGAAGACGGAGAAAGAGCGGAACATGGAACCGTTGCTCATCGTGCGGCCACCTCTCGCATGAGGGCGGCGGCGGATGCCAGGGCCGCGCGCTCCGCAGGCGACAGCGCGCCGAGCGCCTCTTCGAGCCACAGGTCGCGCCGACGGACCGTCTCGGCGACGACGTCACGTCCTTCACCCGTGAGGGCGATGTTGACCTTGCGGCGGTCGGTCTCGTCCGGAGTGCGGGTGAGATATCCCGACTCTTCGAGGCAGTTCACGGTGCGGTTCATCGAGGGCGCCGATACGCGCTCGCGCTCGGCGAGCTCGCCGAGGGTGTGCGGCCCGAAATGCGAGAGCGCGGCGAGCACAGCGAACTGCCCGTCGCTCATCGAGTCGACCGCGCGCTGCGAGCGGAGGCGCCGGGCGAGGCGGAACGTGGCCATGCGCAGCTCGGACGCCTCGTCATGCAGAGAGGTGTCGTCGGGCGACGCGTCGCCAATGGCGGTGGCGGTGGCACGGGGTGGTGCGGTGGTGGTGCGAGTATCCATACGGATAGTTAGCATAGCTCATTAGTCTTGCTAAGGAAAGTCTCGGCGCGGCCGGACGGCGCGCACTGACCGAAGACCCCGGCATCCTCATAGACTGCGGCCATGCCCGATGTCAGTGCTGAACGGTCGTACACCGATGCCCATGGCATCCGCATCGTCTTCGACGTGCACCCCGCGCAGACGCCGCGGGCGCGCGCCGTCGTGCAGCTCGCGCACGGCGTCGGCGAGCACGCCGGGCGTTACGGCGCGGTCATCGCGGCGCTCACCGCGGCCGGCTACACCGTCTACGCCGACGACCACCGCGGCCACGGCCGCACGGGCATGGGTCAGCACGACGGCGACGCAGCGAAGCTCGGCCGACTCGGCCCTGGCGGCCACCGCGCAGCCGTCGCCGCGCTGTGGCAGTTCACCGAGCTCATCCGCAGCGAGAACCCCGACCTGCCGCTCATCCTGCTCGGCCATTCGTGGGGGTCCTTCCTCTCGCAGATCCTCGTCAACGCGCACCCCGACGGATACGACGGCCTCGTGCTCAGCGGGTCGTCCCTGCGTTGGCCTGGCTCGCTGAACTCCGGCGACCTCAACAAGCAGTGGAAGCGCGCGGATGCCTTGGGCACCGAATGGCTCTCGAGCGACCTCTCGGTCGGGCAGGCGTTCCTCGACGATCCGCTGACCACGACGCGCACGCTGCCAGAGCTGTTCGGGCCGCGCGATGTCCTGCGCCTCGTCGGCAAACCGCGGAAGGGCCTGCGCGCGGCGCGCGACGCCGACCTGCCGGTGCTGCTGATGGTCGGACGCGACGACCCGGTCGGTGGGCCGCGCAGCGTGCATCGCCTTGCCGATGCCTATCGCTCTCGCTCGGGATTCGGCGACGTGACGACCCTCGTCTACCCGGGCGCGCGGCACGAGATCTTCAACGAGATGATGAGCGCCGACGTGTTCGCCGATCTGCTCGCGTGGCTCGATCCGCGCTTCCCCGCGCGCGACTGACGCGCGGACCGGAGCGCGCGAGGGAAGCCTAGGCTGGAGCCATGCACGGAGAGTACAAGGTTCCGGGCGGCAAACTCGTCGTCGTCGATCTCGAGGTCCGCGAAGGGCGCATCGCCGACTTCCACCTCGCGGGAGACTTCTTCCTCGAGCCCGACGATGCGCTGGCGGACATCGATGCGGCCGTCACCGGGCTGCCGGTGGAAACGGATGCCGCGGCCATCGCCGCCGCCGTCCGCGCCGCGCTGCCCGAGGGCGCGCAGCTGCTCGGGTTCACTCCGGAATCGGTGGGCACCGCCGTGCGCCGTGCGCTCGTGACCGCGCCGGGCTGGAAGGACTTCACGTGGGAGGTCGTCCACGAGAAGGCCGTCTCGCCGCGGATGAACCTCGCCCTCGACGAGGTGCTCACGGCGCGCGTGGGCGCGGGCCTGCGCAATCCCACGCTGCGGATCTGGGAGTGGAACGAATCGGCCGTCGTCATCGGCTCGTTCCAGTCGTACCGCAACGAGGTCGACCCGGAGGGCGCAGCTCGCCACGGCTACGACGTCGTGCGGCGCATCTCGGGCGGCGGCGCGATGATGATGGGCGCGGGCTCCATCGTCACGTACTCGCTCTACGTCCCGGGTGCGCTCGTCGCCGGGATGACGTTCGCCGACTCGTACGCCTTCCTCGACGACTGGGTCCTGCAGGCGCTGCGCTCGCTCGGCGTCGACGCGACCTACCAGCCGCTCAACGACATCGCCTCGCCGAAGGGCAAGATCGGCGGCGCCGCGCAGAAGCGCCTCGCGGGCGGGGGAGTCCTGCACCACGCGACGATGTCGTACGACATGGACGGCCAGGTGATGACCGAGGTGCTGCGCATCGGCCGCGAGAAGCTGAGCGACAAGGGCACGGCTTCGGCGGCGAAGCGCGTCGACCCGCTGCGCGCACAGACCGGCTTGCCGCGCGAGGCGATCATCGAGCGCCTGATCGCGACGTTCACGAACCTCTACGGCGCACAGGCGGGGCATATCACCGACGAGGAATATGCCGAGGCCGAGGCGCTCGTGGCCTCCAAGTTCTCGACCGACGCCTGGTTGCACCGGGTTCCGTGACCGTCGAGATCATCCAGGGCGACAATCTCGAGGTCGCCCGCACCCTGCCGGATGCCTCGTTCACCCTGATCTACCTCGATCCGCCGTTCAACACGGGCCGCACGCAGACCCGCTCGGTCGAGGCGGCTGTCCGAACTCCTCCATCTCGCGAGGATGCGCCCGCCGAGGCGGCTGATCCGGCGGTGGAGGCGGCGAATTGGAGGAGTTCGGGCACGGCGCCTTCGGGCACGGCGCCTTCGGGCACGGCGCAGGGCGGCGCGGTGCCCGCCACGACGCAGCCACCGGCCACGCCGACCCCGCCGGTGAAGGCCGGGTTCCGGGGTGCGAGCTATGCGCGGCTGCGCGGCGACCTGCGGGTGTACGACGACCGGTGGGGCGACTACTGGGACTTCCTCGAGCCGCGCCTGCGAGAGGCCTGGCGGCTGCTCGCCGACGACGGCACGCTCTATCTGCACCTCGACTATCGGGAGGCGCACTACGCGAAGGTCCTGCTCGACGCGATGTTCGGGCGCGAGTGCTACCTCAACGAGCTGATCTGGGCGTACGACTACGGCGCGAAGTCCAAGCGCCGCTGGCCGACGAAGCACGACACGATCCTCGTCTACGTCAAAGACCCGACGCAGTACTGGTTCGACTCCGAGGCCGTCGACCGTGAGCCCTACATGGCGCCGGGGCTCGTCACCGCCGAGAAAGCCGCCCGCGGAAAGCTCCCGACGGATGTCTGGTGGCACACGATCGTGCCCACCAGCGGTGCCGAGAAGACGGGCTACCCGACGCAGAAGCCGGAAGGGATCCTGCGGCGGATCGTCCAGGCATCCAGCCGCCCCGGCGATCGCGTGCTCGATCTGTTCGCCGGCAGCGGCACGACCGGCGCCGTCGCGGCAGCGCTCGGGCGCGGCGCCGTGCTCGTCGACGACAATCCCGAGGCGATCGCCGTCATGCGCCGCCGCCTGCCCGACGCGTCCGTGCGCGGAGGTCCCGTGCGCTGACCGCGCTCGCCGCGCTAGTGTCATTCCCGAATGGCATTCAGTATTGGCGTGCTCGAGGAGGAGCGAATGAACGGGACCGACCAGTTCATCGAAGTCGCAACGGCGACAGGGCGCGTGCGCGGCCGCTGGCGCGACATCCCCGGGACGGACGGCCTGCGTTCGGCCGCCTTCCTCGGCATCCCCTTCGCGCAGGCGCCGGTCGGCGACCTCCGCTTCGCGGCGCCCGAGCCCGTGCCTGCGTGGGAGGGCGTCCGCGACGCGCTCGAGTTCGGCGCGACCGCGCAGCGCGGCGACCCCGGCGTCACGCTGATCCCCGAGCCCAGCGTGCCGGGGGAGTCGACCCTGAACGTCAACGTGTTCACCCCCGATCCGGATGCCTCGGGTCTGCCGGTGCTCGTCTGGATCCACGGCGGGGGCTTCTTCGCGGGCTCGCCCGCGAGCCCGTGGTACGACGGCCGCGCCTTCACCCGCGACGGCATCGTCACCGTGAGCCTGTCGTACCGGCTCGGGTTCGACGGGTTCGGCTGGATCGACGGTGCCCCCGCGAACCGCGGCGTGCGCGACTGGATCGCCGGTCTCGAATGGGTGCAGCAGAACATCGCGGCGTTCGGGGGAGACCCCGCCCACGTGACGATCGCCGGGCAGTCGGCCGGCGGCGGAGCGGTGCTGACGCTGCTCGGGATGCCTCGCGCCCAGCACCTGTTCCACGGGGTCTGGGCGCTGTCGGGCGCCCTCGCCGATGTGGCACCCGAGCGCGCTCGCGCGCTCGCCGGGAAGATCGCCGCAGCGTGCGGCGTCACGGCCGACCGCGCGGGTTTCGCGTCGGTACCCGAAGACCGGCTGCTCGCCGCGCAGCGGAGTGCCACCGAGATGAGCATGGACACGATGGTCGAGACCATCGAGCAGGGGCTCGGCCTCGGGCCGGTGGTCGACGGCGAACTGATCCCGAGGCCGACGATCGAGTCGCTCCGTGCCGGTGTCGGCGCCGACAAGCCGCTCGTGCTCGGGACCACCGACGACGAGTTCACGATGGCGCTGACCCCGCAGGCGGCGAAGCTGCGCTGGGTGCCGCGGGGCGTCCTCCTCGGCAAGCTCGGGCTGCCGCGCACCGCGCGTCGGGCCTACCTCGCGGCGAACGCTGACGTCGCCCGGCTCGGCAACGCGCGGATCGCGGGCCGTCTGCTGACCGACCGGATGTTCCGGGCGAAGCTCGTACGGGTCGCGGACGCCCGCGAGTCAGCAGTCCGGGGCTCGGCGCCGACGTGGGCCTATCGGTTCTCGTGGCCGTCGGGAACGTTCGGCTTCGCCGAGCACTGCCTCGATGTCCCGTTCTTCTTCGACTGCCTCGACGGCCCCGCGATCGAGCCGCTCGCCGGGCCGCGCCCCCCGCAGGCGCTCGCCGATGAGCTGCACCGCGACGCGGTGGAGTTCGTCCGCAGCGGCACGGCCTCGTGGCCGCGCTGGGCACAGGGCGAGACGGCGCGCGTCTACGACGTGCCGGTGCGCGATCAGCCGGATGCCTACGCGGCGGTCGCGGCGCTCAGGTGAGGTCGCCCGCGGCATCCCCCGGCGCGCCGTCGCCGGGGGCCGCGACCCGCAGCAGTTCGAACAGCGCCGCGACCGTGGCAGCCATATCAACCGACGGGTCGTGCATCCACTGCAGCTGAACGCCGTCGGATACGGCCTGGACCATGCGCGCGAGGGTGTCGGCGTCGACGCGATCGGTGACCTGCCCCCGCGCCTGGGCGCCGCGGATGACCTCGCCGAACATGGCGCGCAGCTGATCTCCGCGTGAGACGAAGTACTCATGCCCGGGGTGGCCCGGATCGGTGGCATCCACCGCCATCCGCGAGAACAGCTGTACGAGCCCGGCGACGTCGCTGTTGTGGCGGACGAGTTCGACGTAGCCGTCGCGGAGTCGCGTCAGGTTCACCTCGGCGTCGTGCTCCCCGAAGCTCCCCTCATCGACCTGGTCGCGCTTGCGCAGGATGGCGGTGAACAGCTCTTCCTTGGAGTCGAAGTAGTGCAGCAGGCCGGCCTGGCTGAGCCCCACGGCATCCGCGATCTCCTTGACCGACGCGCCGCGATATCCCTCGCGCGCGATGACCTCGAGCGCCCGGGTGAGGATCTCCTCGCGCTTCGCGAGGCCCTTCGCGTACGACCCGCGGCGTCGAGATCCGGCCGGCGCCGTGGCGCTGTCATCCGTCATGGGACCAGTAAACCCGAACAGCGGTTGACATCAAAAACCTAGTGGCATATGGTTTTCGCGTTGGCATCCACGGTGGATGCCGAGAGGATCCGACGACGATGTCAGACTCAGCCCGCACCGCCTCCGCCCCCATGACGGAGAACACGTTCATCGCCGAGGCGTCCGGTCAGGACGATCCGCCCACGCCCATCAAGGGGCTGCGCCGCCTGATGTGGTGGATCATCCCCGCCAACCTCGGGATCTTCCTGGTGTGGGGAGCGGTCCCCGGCATCCTGCTGCCGCGGCAGATCGCGCTGGAGTTCGGCGACGATCAGAAGCTCGCCGTCTACACGGTCGTCGCCACGGTCGGCGCGTTCGCCTCGATGCTCGCGCAGCCCATCGCGGGGCAGCTCTCCGACCGCACCCGCTCACGTTTCGGCCGCCGCGCCCCCTGGATCGTCCTCGGCGCGCTCGCGGGTGCGCTGTCGCTCGTCGGCCTCGCCTTCGCGAACTCGATCGTCGGCTTCATCATCGCGTGGACTCTCGTGCAGATCTGCTTCAACTTCGCACAGGGCCCGCTGTCGGCGGTCATGCCCGACCGCGTCGCGCTGAGCCGCCGCGGCACGTTCGCTGCGATCTCGGGCGTCGGACTCATGCTGGGCGCGATCGGCGGCCAGATCGTCGGCTCGTTCTTCTTCCACGACATCGCCCTCGGCTACGTGATCTTCGCGGTGATCGCCGTCGTGCTGCTGACGCTGTTCACGGTCTTCAATCCCGACTACCCCAGCACGCAGTTGCCCAAGGAGCCGTTCAGCCTGGGGGATTTCCTCCGCACCTTCTGGGTGAACCCGGTCGCCAACCCGGACTTCTTCTGGGCCTTCACCGGTCGCCTGCTCCTGTACACCGGGTACTTCTCGGTCACCGGACTGCAGCTCTACCTGCTGACCGACTACTTCCACGTCGCCGAACCCGACCAGATCATTCCGCTGCTGGGTCTGCTGAGCCTCGTCGGCATCATGATCTCCACGGTCGTCTCGGGGCCGCTGTCCGACCGCATCGGTCGCCGCAAGCCGTTCGTGTTCGCATCGGCGGCGGTCGTCGCGCTCGGCTTCGTCCTGCCCTGGGTGTGGCCGGACATCACGGCGTGGTTCATCATGACCTTCATCGCCGGGTTCGGCTTCGGCATGTTCCAGGCGGTCGACACCGCGCTGATGAGCGAGGTCCTGCCCTCCGCGAAGTCGTTCGCGAAAGACCTCGGCATCGTCAACATCGCCGCGACACTGCCGCAGACGCTCGCTCCCGGAGTCGCGGGCGCCATCGCCCTCACCTTCGGCTACGCCGCGCTGTTCCCGGTCGCGATCGTCCTCGGGCTGCTCGGCGCGTTCGCGATCTGGCCGATCAAGAGCGTTCGCTGATTCATCCCTCCCTCCACGAAAGGCACCCCCATGACGGGCATCACGGCATCCGACCTCACCCTCGAAGAGAAAGCCTCGCTCACCAGCGGCGCGAGCTTCTGGTACACCACGCCGATCGACCGCGTCGGGCTGCCGGCGATCATGGTGACCGACGGTCCGCACGGCCTGCGCAAGCAGCGCGAGGGCGGCGACCACCTCGGCATGGGCGACTCGGTGCCCGCCACGTGTTTCCCGCCCGCGGTGGGCCTCGGGTCGTCGTGGGACGTCGACCTCATCGAGCGGGTCGGGCAGGCACTCGGCGTCGAGACCTCGATCGAGAACGTCGCGGTGCTGCTCGGCCCGGGCATCAACATCAAGCGCTCGCCGCTGTGCGGTCGCAACTTCGAGTACTTCTCGGAAGACCCGATCGTCTCGGGCGTCCTGGGCACGGCCATCGTGCGAGGCATCCAGTCGCAGGGCGTCGGCACGTCGCTCAAGCACTTCGCCGCGAACAATCAAGAGACCGATCGCATGCGGGCCTCGTCCGACGTCGACCCCCGGCCGCTGCGCGAGATCTACCTGCGCGCGTTCGAGCGCGTGGTGAAGGATGCCCAGCCGTGGACGGTCATGTGCGCCTACAACAAGATCAACGGCGTCTACGCCTCGGAGGATCCGTGGCTGCTGACGCAGGTGCTGCGGGATGACTGGGGCTTCGAAGGGCTCGTCGTCAGCGACTGGGGAGCGGTCAACGATCGCATCGTGGGCCTGCCCGCGGGTCTCGACCTCGAGATGCCCTCGTCGAACGGCGTCACCGACCGCCGGCTCGTCGCCGCCGTCGAGGACGGCACGCTCGACGAAGCGGCGCTGGATGTCGCCGCGCAGCGCGTGATCGACCTCGTCGAGAAGGCGCAGGCGGGCGCAGGTCGGGTCGCCGGTCCGCTGGACGTCGATGCCCACCACGCCCTCGCTCGCGAGGCCGCCGGGCGGTCGATCGTGCTGCTGCAGAACGCCCTTCGACAAGCTCAGGGACCGGACGCGGCTGAGGGACCGGACCACGCAGACGAGCCCCTCCTGCCGCTGCGCCGCGACGCGAAGCTCACGGTCGTCGGCGCCTTCGCCGAGAAGCCGCGCTACCAGGGCGCCGGCTCGTCGATGATCAACCCCACGCGCCTCGACGACGCGCTCACCGCGATCCGCGCGGCCGCGGACGGCGAGGTCGCGTACGCCGCCGGCTTCTCGGTCGCACCCGGTGCGACGGATGCCGAGCAGGCCACCCTGCGCGCCGAGGCGGTCGCCGCAGCATCCGGTGCCGACGTCGTCGTGGCGTTCCTCGGTCTGCCGGCGCGGATCGAGTCGGAAGGCTACGACCGCGAGAACATCGATCTGCCTGTCGAGCAGCTCGCGCTGCTCGACGCGCTGCTCGCGGTCACCCCGAACGTCGTCGTCGTGCTCTCGAACGGCGGTGTCGTGGCGCTGCCATTCGCAGACCGCGTGCCGGCGATCGTCGAGGCGTGGCTGCTCGGCCAGGCCGGCGGATCGGCCACCGCCGACGTGCTCTTCGGCGACGTGAACCCGTCGGGCAAGCTCACCGAGACGATTCCGGTGCGCCTGTCGGACACCCCCGCCTACCTCGACTTCCCCGGCGAGTTCGGTCACGTCCGCTATGGCGAGGGAATCTTCGTCGGCTACCGCTGGTACGACTCTCGCGGCCTCGACGTCGCATTCCCCTTCGGGCATGGGCTGTCGTACACGACGTTCACGTATGGGGATGCCACGGCATCCGTCGACGCGGACGGCGATCTGACGGTCACCGTGCCGGTCACCAACACCGGCGCGGCCCCGGGCCGCGAGGTCGTGCAGGTCTACACATCGCTGGTCGGCTCGGTCGTGGCGCGCCCGCAGCGCGAGCTGAAGGCCTTCGCCTCGGTCGAGCTGCAACCCGGCGAGACGCGCGAAGTGACGCTGCCCGTCCGCCGCGAAGACCTCGCCTATTGGGACATCCGGGTCGACCGATGGGTCGTCGAAGGCGGCGACTACACGGTCGCGGTCGGGGCGTCGAGCAGAGATATTCGCTCCGAGGCATCCGTCTCCGTCTCGGGCGATGAGGTCGCGCTGCCGCTGAGCCGGGAGTCGTCGCTGGGAGAGGTCATGGCGCACCCGATCGCAGGGCCGGTCATCCAGGCCGCCATCGCTCAGATGATGCAGGGGATGGAGGGCGTCGCCGACATCATGCCCGAGGGTGTCGACCCGACCGCGATGATGGCCTCGTTCCCGTTCGGCCGCATCTCGATGATGGCGGGCGACGCGGCGACCCCCGAGATGATCGACGGTCTCATCGCGATGGCCAACGCGGGGGATGCAGGCGCGTAGCCCGCGGGGCAGTCGCCGACCCGACGCAGTCTTGCGCTTCGTCGGAGATCCGCGCTTCGTCGGAGACCTCCCGCAGTAACCCTCCGACGTTGCGCGAATCTCCGACGCAAGAGCGTCCGCCGCGTCAGGCGTCGCGGCGCGCGCCCTCCGACGGGTTCACCGTGAAGATGTGCGGCGCCGCGAAACCGGCCGTCGCGAACGCAGCTTCGACCGCGGCCGTGACGGCGGGCACCAGCTCGTGGTCGACGAGGGCGATCGCCGCGCCGCCGAAGCCGCCGCCGGTCATTCGAGCGCCCACGGCGCCGGCCGCGCGCGCGGAGTCGACCGCGAGGTCGAGTTCGGGCACTGAGATCTCGAAGTCGTCGCGCATCGAGGCGTGCGAGGCATCCAGCAGTCCTCCGATCGCCCGGGGGCCGTCACTGCGCAGCGTCGCGACGGCGTCGAGCACGCGCTGATCCTCCGTCACGACGTGGCGCACGCGCCGGAAGGTGACGTCGTCCATCAGCTCCTGCGCGCGAGCGAGGTCATCGACCTCGAGGTCGCGCAGCGCGGCGACGCCCATGATCTCGGCGCCGCGCTCGCACGCGGCCCGGCGCTCGCCGTAGCCGCCGGTCGAATGGGCGTGCTTCACCTTCGTGTCGATGACGAGCAGTTCGAGCCCCGCGGGCGCGAACCCCAGGTCGACGACCTGGGCATCCAACGTCCGGCAGTCGAGGAAGATCCCCGCGTCGACGCGGCCCAGCATGGATGCCATCTGGTCCATGATCCCGGTCGGCGCGCCCACGGCCTCGTTCTCGGCGCGACGACCGGCCCGGGCGAGGGCCACGCGGTCGAGACCGAGCCCCCAGACGTCGTTGAGCGCCGACGCCGTGGCGCCTTCGATCGCGGCCGACGACGAGAGCCCGGCGCCGACCGGCACGTCGGAGGCGAACGTCAGGTCGACACCGGGCACCGATGCCGGGTCGGTGCCCGTCGCCTGCAGCAGCGCCCATGCGACGCCCAGGGGGTAGCGGGCCCACTCGACGATCTCGTCGCGGCGCTCGGGGAAGATCGCATCGAGTTCGGTGAGGGCCAGGTCGACGGCATCCTCACCATGGGTGAACGCCGACCGCACGCTGATCCGCCCGTCGTCGCGGGTCGTGAGCGCGACGCTCGTGCGGTACTCGATGGCGAACGGGAATACGAACCCGTCGTTGTAGTCGGTGTGCTCGCCGATGAGGTTCACGCGGCCCGGCGCCGACCAGGTGCCCGCCGTGAGGGCGGGCGGGGCGGAGTTCGTGGGGGTCACAGGGTCACTCCTTCGACGGCGACGCGCAGCCGGTCGGCCGCGGTCTCGGGGGGCACGTCGCCGATCCAGGCGCCCATGGCGGCCTCGGATCCGGCGAGGAACTTCAGCTTGTCGGCGGCGCGGCGCGGGCTCGTGATCTGCAGGTTGAGCCGCACGGAGTCGCGGCCGACGTGCACCGGTGCTTGGTGCCACGCGGCGATGTAGGGGGTCGGTGTCTCGTACAGCGCATCCACGCCGCGCAGCAGGCGCAGGTAGAAGGGGGCCAGCTCGTCGCGCTCGGCATCGGTCAGCCCGGCGAAGTCGGGCACGTGACGATGCGGCAGCACGTGCAACTCGACCGGCCATCGTGCGGCGAACGGGACGAACGCGGTCCAGTGCTCGCCGCGCAGCACGACGCGGGGCCCCTTCTGCTCGAACTCGAGGATGCGCGAAAAGAGGTCGGGCGAGGTGCGATCGACCGCGTCGAGCAGTCGCTGCGTGCGCGGCGTGATGTACGGGTACGAGTAGATCTGGCCGTGCGGGTGGTGCAGGGTGACGCCGATCGCCTCGCCGCGATTCTCGAACGGGAACACCTGCTGGATGCCCGGCAGCGCCGACAGCGCGGCGGTGCGGTCGGCCCACGCCTCGATCACGGTGCGGGCGCGAGTCACGGTCTGGGTGCCGAACGAGCCGGCGTGCGCGGGCGAGAAGCACACGACCTCGCAGCGTCCGACGCTCGTGCGGGTGCGGCCGAGGCCGAGGTGCGTCAGGTCGTCGAGCCCTCGCGGCGGATCGATTCCCTCGGGCGCATTGCCGGTCGCCTCCGCGAGCGCCGGGCCGAACGAGGGGGAGCGGTTCTCGAAGACGGCGACGTCGTAGCTCGACGGGATCTCCGACGGGTTGGTCGGGGTCTGCGGAGCGAGCGGGTCGAGCTCGGCCGGCGGCAGGAAGGCGCGGTTCTGTCGCGCGGCGGCGACCGAGATCCAGTCGCCGGTCAGCACGTCCTGCCGCATCGTCGCCGTCTCGGGCCGCGGGTCGAGGGCGCGCGCGTCGACGGCGCGGTGCGGGCCCAGGGTCGTGTCGGGGTCGTCGTAGTAGATCAGGTCGCGGCCGTCGGCGAGGCGCGTCGCGCGCCGGATGACCCCCGCGCCGAGCGTCTCGACGGTCTGGACGGCGTGCGCTGGCATCCCGGACTCCTCCATGTTCACGTCAACACGATAGAGGATCGCCGTGTTATCGTCAACACGTGAACTGTGGAGGAGTTCGGGCCGCCACAGCGAGCGCACCGAAACCGGGGGAGGGTGCCACATGAACGCACGGGTCTCGATGGCCGACGTCGCCGCGGCCGCGGGGGTCTCGGGCCAGACGGTCTCGCGGGTCGTCAACGGCAGCCCGCGCGTCGATCCCGGCACCCGTGAGCGGGTCGAGAGCGCCATGGCATCGCTCGGCTATCGCCCGCACCGCGCCGCACGGACCCTCCGCACCGGGCGGTCCGACACGATCGGGCTGATCGTGTCGACGCTCGCGACGGTCGGCAACTTCCGCATGCTGCAGGCGATCGCCGACGCGGCATCGGCCCGGGGCTTCGCCCTCACCGTCGTGACCGCGAGCGGGCAGGATGCCGTCGCGCACGGCTTCGCGCAGCTGCGCGACCACGGCGTCGACGGCGCGATCGTGCTCAACGAGGCGACGACCGCCGCCCGTGCCGTGGCCGCGCCCGACGCGCTCGCGCTCGTCGTGGTCGACTCGCCCGCCGACGAGCGCTACGGGGTCGTGCAGACCGACCACGCCGCGGGTGCCGCCGCCGCGACGCGGCACCTGCTCGCGCT
>JASCPF010000020.1 GCA_029959325.1 Microbacteriaceae bacterium PS02068 | reverse complement strand
GCCCGGGCCATCGCCGATGCGCGGCTCGCCGAGGTCGGCGGCCTCGCCTGGGCAGGCGCGATGCCGCACGAGCTCTCCGGCGGGCAGGCGCAGCGCGTGGCGATCGCCCGCGCCCTGGCCGCGGAGCCCGGGCTTCTGCTGCTCGACGAACCGCTGACCGCCCTCGACGTCGGCGCACGCGACGAGCTGCGGCGCGTGCTCGGCGTAGTGCTCGCCCGGGTCCCCGGCATCCTCGTCACGCATGACCCCGTCGATGCCCTGCTGCTCGCCGATCGCGCGATCGTGCTCGACGGGGGCCGCGTCGTGGACGACGCCCCCGTCGACGAGCTGCTCGCCACGCCCCGTTCGGCATTCGCAGCCCGACTCGCGGGCGTCGCGCTCGTCGAGGGCGTCATTAGCCAGGGCGGCCTGGTCGCGCGCGACGGCCGGGTGATTCCGGGCGGCGTGGGGGGCCTCGCGGTCGGGTCGGCGGCGTGCGCGGCGATCCCCGCCGAGGCCGTCGCGATCGCCGGCGATCCGCGGGGGGCGGACCGCGTCGAGCACGTCGAGGTGGTCGGTGGCACCGTGCGCGTCACGGCGGGCGGGCTCACCGGTCTGGTGGATGAGGGCGTGGGCGGAGGGGCCGGTGCCATCGGCGCTGCGCGGCATCTCGCGCCGGGCACACCCGTCCAGGTGCAGATCGACCCGCGGCAGGTGCGGATCTATCCGCGCGAGCGGCCGGGCACAGAGGCGTCCCTCGGCCCGAGCGCCGCGGGCGCCGCGGCATCCCCCGGCCCGTCTGCGTCTGGCGCCGACGTATCCTGAGGCGATGACCGTCATGCTCGGCTTGCCGAGGCCCCGCGCCGTCGAGCCGGGCCAGGCAGCCGACGACCGGCCCGACGTGCCCGGCCTCGTCGACCGCTTCGGGCGCGTCGCGACCGATCTGCGCGTGTCGCTGACCGACCGCTGCAACCTGCGCTGCACGTACTGCATGCCGGCCGAGGGCATCGCGCCCGGTCCGCAGAGCGCGGTGCTGACCGCCGACGAGGTCGTGCAGCTCGTGCGCATCGGCGTCGAGCGGCTCGGGATCACCGCCGTGCGGTTCACCGGCGGCGAACCCCTGCTGCGCCCCGACCTGGCCGAGATCATCGCCGCGACCGCGGCCCTCGCACCGCGCCCCGACATCGCCCTGACGACCAACGCGATCGGCCTCGCCGAACGCGTCGACGCCCTCGCCGCGGCGGGGCTCGACCGCGTCAACATCTCGCTCGACAGCCTCGACCCCACCGTCTACGCCGAGATCACCCGGCGCCCGCTGCTGACGCGCGCGCTCGAGGGAGTCGCCGCGGCGCGCGCGGCGGGCATCGGCGTGAAGATCAACACCGTGCTCGTCCCCGGGGTCAACGACGACGAGGCCGCCGACCTCGTCGAGTGGGCGCTGGAGGGCGGCGTCGAGCTGCGCTTCATCGAGCAGATGCCCCTCGGCGGCGACCGCTCGTGGCAGCGCGACATCGTGGTGACGGCGGCGCAGACACGCGCGCGGCTCGCCGAGCGCCTGACGCTCCGCCCGCACGCGGCGCCGCGGGCCGGTGCCCCCGCCGAGCGCTTCGACGTCTTCGACCCCAGCGGCGCCCGGCTCGGCACGATCGGCATCATCGCGTCGGTGACCGAGCCGTTCTGCGGCGACTGCGTGCGCACCCGGCTCACCGCCGACGGCGCCGTGCGCGACTGCCTGTTCGCGCACACCGAGACGCCCCTGCGCGAGCTGCTGCGCGCCGGCGCGACCGACGACGAGCTCGCCGACCGTTGGCGTGCCGCGATGTGGGTCAAGCGCGCCGGTCACGGCATCGACGGGCCGGCGTTCGCGCAGCCGCAACGCCCCATGAGCGCGATCGGCGGATGAGCGGGATGCCTGAAACCTCCGCACCCTCGGTCACCGTGCGCTACTTCGCCGCGGCGAAGGCGGCGCTCGGCGTCGCCGAAGAGATCGTCGCGCTGCACGACTGCGGCGACGTCGGCGCGCTGATCGACCGCGCGCCCGTCACGGCACGACCCGTGCTCGCGCGGTGCTCGTTCCTCGTCGACGGGGTGTCGACGACCGAGCGCACGACCCCGTTGCGGGCGGGCGGCCTCGTCGACGTGCTGCCGCCGTTCGCGGGGGGCTGAGCGCGTTTCGACTCGCTGCGCTCGCTCAACGACCGGGAAGCGAGGACGCGCGGCGCGCGAGCGCGACCTCGCGCCACGTCGCGTCGATCGCGTCGAAGACGAGCACGCGGCCGTGCAACGGCTCGCCGCTGCCGACGATCAGCTTGAGCGCCTCGCCCGCCATGACTCCCCCGATCGCGGCGCACAGCGGGCCGGTCACGCCGTCGACGACGCACCGGCGGTTCGTGTCGGCGAGGGGGTCGGGGTGCAGATCGCGCAGCGAGAATCCGCCGCCCGAGACGCCCGGCGCGCCCGGCCAGAACACCGAGACCATGCCGTCGGATCCCACCGCCGTACCCCAGACATACGGGATGCCTGCGCGCTCCGCCGCGTCGTGCAGCGCGACCCGCGCAACGGCGTCGTCGGTCGTGTCGACGACCAGATCGACCTCGGCGACGAGCGCGTCAGCCGTGGCATCCGTCACTCGCAGGGCGCGCGGCACGCCCGTGCCGAACGGGTTCACACGCGCGACCTCCGCCGCCGCCGACTCGGCCTTCGAGGTTCCCGGCGCGGCGCCCGCGTGCAGCAGCTGCCGGGGCAGATTGCTGTCTTCGACGGTGTCGTGATCGACGACGACGAGGGTGCCCACGCCCGCCGCCGCGAGGTATGAGATCACGGGTGAGCCGAGACCCCCGGCACCCGCGACGAGCACGCGCGCGCTCTTGAGCCGCCGCTGGCCGACCTCACCGATCTGCGGCAGCACGAGCTGCCGACCGAAGCGCTCACGTTCGGCCGGAGTGAGGTCGGCCGCGGGTTCGACGAGGGGTGGCAGAGGCATCCCCCCATTGTCCGCCCACGGCACGACCGCGCGGCCCGCGCACACGACACGACCCGCGCGGAACGTAACCGCGGGGAAACACCGGCCCCGCCTGCGCGAAACGTGCGCTCCGTATCGTCGGGCTGTTCGTACGCGACACAGCACGCGCCCGAGCGTCCCGAATCAGCACCCAGGAGGCACTCATGACCCTTTCCCTGTCCCGGCGTGCACGACGCACGAGCCTCGCGCTCGCCGTCGTGGCAGCCGCCGCCCTCGCGCTGAGCGCCTGCTCCAGCTCGACCGGCTCGAGCCCCTCCGGCTCGGGCGACGCGGGCGCCTCCGCCGACTTCGGCGACATCAGCGTGCAGTACTCGTGGATCAAGAACGAAGAGTTCGCCGGCGAGTACTACGCGTACGACGAGGGGTATTACGACGAGGCCGGGTTCGGCACCGTCACCGGCATCGCGGGCCCCGACACGGGCGTGGCGAAGCTGCTCTCCGGCACGGTGCAGGTCGCGCTGAGCGACGCGGCTTCGGTGGGTGCGGCAGTCGCCGAGCAGGATGCCCCGCTGAAGATCATCGGCGCGACGTTCCAGAAGAACCCGTTCACGATCGTCTCGCTCCAAAGCGGCGGCAACATCAAGACGCCCGCCGACCTCAAGGGCAAGAAGATCGGCGTGCAGGACTCGAACGCCTCGGTGTTCGCGGCGCTGCTGGCGGCCAACAACATCGACCCCGCCGACGTCACCGTCGTGCCGGTCGACTTCGACCCGACCCCGCTCATCAACGGCGAGGTCGACGGCTTCATGGCCTACCTCACGAACGAGGCGATCACGGTCGAGATGGCGGGCTACCCCGTCACGAACCTCGCCTACGCCGAGAACGGCCTGCCCTACGTCGCCGAGACCTACACGGTCACCGACCAGTACCTCGCCGAGCACAAAGACCTGATCAAGGCGTTCCTGACGGCCGAGATCAAGGGCTGGACGAAGACCTTCACCGAGCCCGTCGATGACACCGTGACCTTGGTCACCAAGTTCTACAACGAGTCGGCCGCCGCGGGCGACCTGACCTTCGGCGACCTCGACCCGGCGAAGGTCAAGGCGGGCATCGAGGCGCAGGCGAAGCTGATCTCGACCGACGAGACCGAGAAGAACGGCCTGTTCACCATCTCCGACAAGCTGAAGAAGGAGACGCTCGCGTCGCTCAAGGCGTCGGGGTGGGACCTCACCGCCGACCAGCTGTTCGACACGTCGATCATCGACGAGATCTACGCCGAGAACCCCGACCTGGTGAAGTACCAGCCGTAACGGCACGACACCTTCAAGGAACCATGTCGAACCTGACGAATACGGCGGCCGGTGCCCCGGTGCCCTCTCACGAGGGCACCGGTGGCACCGGCATCCACATCACCGGCCTCTCCAAGACGTTCTCGCTGCGCGGCGGCAAATCGCTCACCGCGCTGCAGGACACCGACCTGCACACCGAGAAGGGGTCGTTCCTGGCCCTGCTCGGGCCGTCGGGCTGCGGCAAGTCGACGATCCTGCGCATCCTCGCCTCGCTCGAGCACCCGTCGACCGGCGTCGCGCTCGTCGACGGCGAGACGCCCGACCAGCTGCGCGCGAAGAGCGAGCTGGGCATCGCGTTCCAGGACCACGCGCTGCTGCCGTGGCGGAGCGTCCGAAAGAACATCGAGCTGCCGTTCGAGGTCGCGGGCAAGAGCGTCGACAAGGCCTACGTCGACGAGCTCATCGGGCTGGTCGGGCTGAAGGACTTCGCGAACGCGAAGCCGTCGCAGCTCTCCGGCGGCATGCGCCAGCGCGCCTCGATCGCGCGCGCTCTCGTGCTGAAGCCCTCGGTGCTGCTGCTCGACGAGCCGTTCGGCGCGCTCGACGACATGACGCGCCAGAACCTCAACCTCGAGCTGCTGCGCATCTGGACCGAGAAGCCCGCCACGACCCTGCTCGTGACGCACGGCATCAGCGAGGCGATCTTCCTCGCCGACCGCGTCGCGGTCATGTCGCCGCGCCCGGGACGGGTGAAGGAGATCATCGAGATCGACCTGCCGCGCCCCCGCACGCCCGACATCATGCGCACCCCCGAGTTCCACGCCTACGTCGACCAGGCATCCGAGCTGCTGTTCGGCTCGGACGGGCGCGCCGAAGCGGAGGCGTGACGTGCGCACCGCGCGCCTGCCCGGCTGGGCCGCCGCGATCATCGGCGGCATCGTCCTGATCGTCGCCTGGTGGATTTTCTCGATCCTGGTCTTCGACCAGAAGTCGGGGAGCAGCTTCACACCCGTCCCCTCGCCCCTGGCCGTGTTCCAGTGGCTCTTCGTCGACGGCAACATCGCGGGCGCGTGGAGCGTCTTCGCACCGACGCTCGCGGCCGCCGGCATCGGCTACGTCTGGGGCAACGGCATCGCACTCCTGCTCGCCACCATCGTGCTGCTGTTCCCGAAGGCCGAGACGGTCATCACCCAGATCGCCGTCGTGAGCTACTGCCTGCCGATCGTCGCGATCGGGGGCATCTCGGTCGTCGTGCTCGGCGGGGCGAAGAGCCCCGGCCAGCCGTCGGCCACCGCGATCTTCCTCGCCGCCCTGGTGTGCGTGTTCACGACCGTCGTCGGCTCGATCCTCGGCTTCAAAGCCGCCGATCGCTCCGCGCTCGACGTCGTGCACGTCTACGGCGGCGGCCGCTGGACCCAGCTGCGCAAGGTGCGCCTGATCGCCGCGCTGCCCTCGATCCTCAACGCCCTGCAGATCGCCGTGCCCACGGCGTTCCTCGGCGCCGTGCTCGGCGAGTACCTCGGTGCGATCACGGCGGGCGTCGGCCCGACCCTCATCCGCCTGCAGGGTCAGCTCGACTCGGCGGGCGTGTGGTCGGTGTTCCTCCTCTGCGCCGTCTTCGCCCTCGCCGCCTACGGCATCGTGGGCCTCGTCATCCGACTCGTCACCCCGTGGGTGGCAGGGAAGGCCGTCTGATGCCGAACAATGCCACGATCGACGCCGTGCAGCCGCCGGCGCAGCCCGCCGCGACCATCGCCCAGACCGCACGCCGGGCGGATGCCACGGCCCTCGCCCGCCTGCGCGCCGATCGCCGTCGCGCCGTCGCACGCTCGTTCGGCCGGTCGCTCGGCAACGCCGCGATCACCTTCGTCGTGCTGCTGCTGCTGTGGCAGGGCGTCGTCAGCCTCACCGGCATCTCGCCGTACGTGGCCAAGGGCCCGCTCGACGTGTTCGCGTTCCTGTTCACCGACGAGAAGGCCGCCGCCCACCGCGAGCAGCTCTTCCCGCTGCTCGGCGAGACCCTGCGCGACTCGGTGATCGGATTCGTCGTCGGCATGGTCGTCGCGATCGTCCTCGCCGTGCTGTTCAGCCTGTCGAAGGCGATCGAGGCCGGGGTCATGCCCCTCGTGCTGCTGCTGCGCACGATCCCGCTCGTATCGATCGCCCCGGTCATCATCATCATCACGGGGCGCGGCACGACGGCATCCGTCGCCGTCATCGGCACCGTGGTCGTGCTCTTCCCGGCGCTCGCGAACGTGCTGTTCGGGCTCAGCCGCGCCAGCCAGCAGAGCCTCGACGTCGTGCACGTGTACGGCGGCAGCCGGTTCATGGCGCTGCGCAAGGTCAACCTGCCGGGCGCGCTGCCGTCGGTGTTCGCGGCGATGCGCGTGTCGGTGCCCGCCGCCGTCACCGGCGCCCTGCTCGCCGAGTGGCTCTCGACCGGCACCGGCATCGGCGGCGCGATCCTCAAGTTCAACGCGCAGGCGCAGTTCACCCAGCTGTGGGGCGCGATCGCCCTGATCACGGTGATCACGCTCGTGCTCTACAACGTGGTGCAGATCCTCGAGAACGTCGTGCTCGCCCGCATGGGCATGGCCATCTCGGTCGCCTGAGCCGGGGTGCGGCGGCGCGGAACGGGCCGAGACCCGACCGACAGCCGCTCAGTGCGGGTGGCCGCGCAGCGGGATGACGGCGGCGGGCAGCTCGTGCAGCTTGGCCGATGCCTCGCCCGCGAGCGGGTTCGTCGAGACCCCGCCCTCGGTGCTCACGAGGTGCCCGCCCACGTACACGGCCTTGAGGTTGCGGGGGCTCATCGCGAGCACGTACGAGCGCACGGGATGCCAGAGGGGCCCGACGTCAGGCATCCGCGGGTCGACGACGACGAAGTCGCCGAACTTTCCGACCTCGAGCGAGCCGACGCGGTCATCGACGCCCATGATCTCGGCGCCCCCGAGGGTGTGCAGGCGCAGCATGAGCTCGGGCATCATCGACAGCGGATCCTTCGTGCGCGCGCGCTGCATGTAGATGCCCATCCGCATGTTCTGCCACGGGTCCGACACGTCGGTGCACGCCTGGTCGTCGAGCCCGACGCCGACTTTCATGCCCATCGCGAGCATCTCGGGCACGAGGGCGGTGCCCGAGGCGAGGCGCCCGTTGGATGCCGGCTGCCACGACATCGAGGCTCCGCCGGAAACCGCCTCGGCGATGATCTCGGGCGTGGTCTGGATGAAGTGGCCGAACATCAGCCCGAGGCCGAGCGCCCCGGCATCCCGATAGAGCGCGAACTTCGACTGCTGGTGCTCGATCGCCTCGGGCGACTCGAGGAAGTGCGCCTGGTTCGTGACGCCGTAGCGGCGCATCGCCTCGACCTCGAACTCGGCGGCGGCGGGGTGCGGCGACCACTGCACCTGGCCCATGATCGAGCTGCCCAGCGCGAAGTCGGGGTCGAACGTGCGGGTGTGCGCAACCTCGGCCGCGAACCGGTCGAACACCTCGACTTCGGTGCCGGCCGTGACATCCATCCCCGCCGCGTCGACGAAGCGGATGCCACTGTCGCGCATGCCCTCGGCCTGGCGATAGTGGTACTCGAGCCCGCGCAGCCCCGCGGTGCCGGTGCGCTTGCCGTCGACCATCGACTCCCACGCCTGCAGCGGATCGGTGAAGTTGTAGGCGGTCGTCACGCCGTTCGAGAGGAAGTCGAGCGAGCCGTGCAGCGTCGACCAGTACAGCTGGTCGGCGCTCATGTGGGCGGTCGTTCCGAGCATCGAGTCGCACCAGCCGTACAGCGTGTCGGCGACGCCGAGGCCGCGGAGTCCGCTCGTGAACAGGTGCGAGTGGCTCGACACGAATCCCGGCGCGACGAAGGCCCCCGCGGCATCCAGCGTCTCATCGGCGGTCGTGTCGGCCGGAGCCTCGCCCGACCCGATCGCCGCGATGCGCCCGTCATCGCCGACGAGCATCCACCCGCCGTCGATGTAGCCGGGGTCGGTCGTGCCGGTCGGGATCGTGATCAGGCGCGCATGGGTGACGAGGAGCGACATGCTCCGGAGGCTATCCGGCGGATGTTTCCACGCTGTCACGGCATGGAAACACGCAGGCACGGCGTGGAAACACAAGCGCTCTAGCGTCGGTTCATGGCACGCTTCACGGTCACGGTCTTCTGCGGATCATCCCCCGGGTTCGACCCGGTGTACCTGGATGCCGCGCATGCGGTCGGCACGGCGATCGGCCGCGCGGGCATGGCGCTCGTCTACGGCGGCGGCCACGTCGGGCTGATGGGCGCCGTCGCCGACGCGGCGCTCGCCGCGGGCGCGCACGTGACGGGCGTCATCCCGCGCGCGCTGCAGGCCCGCGAAGAGGTGAACGACGACCTGAGCGAGCTGATCCTCGTCGACACGATGCACGAGCGGAAGATGATCATGGCCGAGCGCGGCGACGTGTTCCTCGCGCTGCCGGGCGGGCCGGGCACGCTCGAGGAGCTCACCGAGCAGTGGACGTGGGCTCAGCTCGGCATCCACGAGAAGCCCGTCGGGCTGCTCAACGTCGCGGGTTACTTCGACCCGCTGCTCGCCTTCGTCGCGAACATGCGCGACCGGGGGTTCACCCACCCCCGCTACACCGACATGCTGGTCGTCGCCACCGAGCCCGGCGAGGCTCTGGCGCGGCTGCGCGACTATGTGCCGCCCGCCCGGGCCGAGGTGTCGCCAGGCGCCGAGATGACCGCCTCGATCGACCTGCCCGTCCGGCCGTGAGCTCGGGGAGCCCGGCTCTCAGCCGGCGCGGAAGCGCACCGGGTCCAGCACTGCCTCCGCCGCCCACGCAGCCGCATCGGCGATGTCGCCGCGGCTCATGCCGAACTCTCGGCGCAGGGTGACCCACGTCGCCGCGGAATCGAGGTGCGACAGCGCCGCGACGACCGCTCGGCGCTCATCCTCGCCTACCGAGGGAAGCTCGACGACGGCCATCTGCTCGAGGGCCAGTCGCCGCGGAGCCGGCTCTGCGCCGCTGATGCCGCGCATCGTCGTCTCGGCCACGACGTGGGCGAGTTCGGCGCGGCTGTCGTACGACTCCATCGCGGCGCGCACGACGAGCGGCATGTCGAAGATGCTCTCCGCGCTCTGCCGCGGGAAGACCTGGCTCTCGATCCACGCCGCCGTCGCCAGCAGCAGGTCGACACGGCTCGCGTAGTTGCGAAAGATCGTGCGCTCGCCGATGCCGGCGCGCCGCGCGATGAGGCGGAACGACACGTCGTCGGTGCCGAGTTCCTCGATCAACTCGGTGTAGGCGGCGAGGATCGCCTCTTGCGTGCGGCTCACCTCGCCGTCATCGCGCGCCTCCGCCGACATCCTGCCCTTACTCGCTGGTGCGGCTCGTGGGTCGAGCGGCCCCATCGAGACCGGCTCCAGCGCCCGCGGCTTCAGCGCTGTCGGCGCCCGCGGACTCGCCGAGGAACTGCGCGACCGTCCGGTCGAAGACATCCGCGATCTCGGCGCCGCTCAACTCGAACGAGGTCCGCATCCGCGCCCAGAACTGCGCCGACGCGAAGTACCGCACACTGGCGGCCTTGCGGCGTAGATCGCGCTGGTTCAGCGACGGCAGATCGGTCGCCAACGTCGCCACGATCGCCTTCGTGAAGAAGGTCGGCTCGGGCTGGGCGGTGGGAGAGAGGGATGCCGCGCGCGCAAACACGAACGCATACGCGGGCAACGAGTCGAAAGCCAGGAACCGTGCCCGCGCCGCGGTCTGGAACTGCGCGACGGTGACGAACGGGGCAAGCGGGAAGGCACGTTCCTCGATCCAGGCCGCGACGGCCTCGAGCAGATGGGACCGCGTGGGGAAGTGCCGGTAGACCGTGCGCTCAGAGACGCCGACCGCGTCGCCGATCGCTCGATACGAGATGTCGTCGAAGGGCGACTCGCGAAGCGCGGTAGCGACATTGGCCAGAATCGCAGTGGGAGTGTCGAGACCGTCTGCCATCATCCCCCTCCTCTACGTCTTCGCGTACCTGTTCGTTCGGGTGGCTCCGTTGGCTCAGGCGGCAGCAGGTAGCGATCCGAGTCATCGAGCGTGAGCGCGAGCGACGACACATACTGCGTCTCGCCGTGGGGGCCGCGCTCGGCTGAGGCAAGCATATCCGGCCGTTCGAAAGTGTAGCCCGTGACGTGGCAGCGCAGGCGCTCTCCCGAGGGGTTGCCCGCGTCATCGAGGATCGGCGATGCGATGCCGTCGGTCCGACGCCGCAGGTAGTATCGGCCTCTCGTCGCGATCGCCATGGCAGGTGTGGTGACCGCGGCGACGCCGATGGCGACGAGAACCGACAGCGGCCGCAGCTCAGAGCCGAACAGGCCGCCGAAGGTCGCGAGCGAGAGCAGCGATGCGAGCGCCACAGACACGAGTCCGACCGGGTTCCAGTCGCGCAGCATCCCTCTACGGAACTCGGGGTAGAGGGGCGAGAGACGCAGCAGGTGCTTGTTGATCACGATGTCGGTGGCGATCGTGACCAGCCAGGCCATCACCACGTTGGCATACAGGCTGAGGACGAAGCCGATCAGGCTGAAGACATCCATCCACATCAGCGCGAGCGCGATGGCGAGGTTGAAGAAGATGAAGACCGTCCGCCCCGGGTAGGTCTTCCTGAGACGCGTGTACACGTTTGACCACGCCAGCGAGCCCGAGTAGGCGTTCGTGACGTTGATCTTGATCTGCGCGACGACGACGAGCACCAGCGCCAGAGCGACCGCGAGCCACGCGGGCATGATCGACTCATAGAGGGCGACGAACTGACGCACCGGCTCGGTGGCCGACGGGCCGAGCGCCGAGTCCACCCGCGTCAAGAGGTACACCGCAAGGAAGACGCCGACCACCTGCTTGGTGCCGCTGAAGAGTACCCACCCGGGACCCGCGAAGAGCAGCGAGGCCCACCACGACCGCCGATTGGCGCGCGTGCGGGGCGGCATCGCCCGGATCACGTCGACTTGCTCGGCCAGCTGCGGCGTCAGCGCGAAGCACACCGCGGCGCTCGCGACGATCGCCTGGATCTGCACACCGCCGCCGGATGCCCCCGTGAACGCCAAGAAACTCCCCACCACGCCGGGGTCCGACGCGATCACCCAGAGCAGCGGCAGGAGCGCGAGGGCCAACCAGAGGGGCGTCGTCCAGAACTGCAGGCGCTCGAGCGCGCGCATTCCGTAGATGACGATCGGGATGACGACGACCGTCGAGATGAGATACCCGATCGCGAGGGGGATGCCGGTGGCCATCCGGAGTCCCTGCGCCATGATCGCGCCCTCGAGGGCGAAGAAGATGCACGTGAAGACCGCGAAGATCACGGTGGTGATCGACGAGCCGTAGTACCCGAATCCCGATCCTCGCGCGATCAGGTCGAGATCGAGGTTGTACCGGGCGGCGTAGTACGCGATCGGCACGCCGATGACGAAGATGATGACGGAAGCGAAGGCGATGCCGAGCACGGCGTTGAGAGTTCCATGCTCGAGACCGATGCTGGCGCCGATCGAGAAGTCTGCGAGAAAGGCGATCGAGCCCAGCGCCATGACGCCCACCGCTCGGGCACTCCAGCGCCGGAACGATCGTGGGACATAGCGGAAGGCATAGTCTTCGAGGCTGTCCTCGGCGGCTGCCCGCGCGTTGTCTGCCCTCGTCACCGTCGCAACTCCCTGCATCGCCCGCGTCGGGCGCGTCCGCCCATTGTGACCGCACCGTGTTACGGACGCGTTGCGGGCGACAGACGCCGTGCGACGGCGTCGTCCGCGCCGCCGCGCCGGCCGCGCTGCTGCGCCGCCGACCTCAGATCGCCATCGCCGCGCGCACGCCCTCGGCGGCGGTCGCACCGCCCTCACCGGTCTGCGAGACGAAGCCGCTAGCCAGCACGAGGTACTTGTCGGCCGCCTCGAGCGCGAACCCGATGTGCTGTTCGACGAGCAGCACCGACAGCCCCTCTCTGGCGAGCTCGATGATCGTCTGCTCGATCTCGGCGACGATCGTCGGCTGGATGCCCTCGGTCGGCTCGTCGAGAATGAGCAGCTTCGGCTCGGCGATCAGCGCCCGCGCGATGGCGAGCTGCTGACGCTGACCGCCCGAGAGCAGGCCGGCTTTGCGGGTCGCGAACTTCTCCAGCGCGGGGAAGCGCGAGAGCTGCTGCTCGATGAGCGCCTTGCCGCGCTTGCGGCCATCGGCGACGAGCTGCAGGTTCTCCATCGTGGTGAGCTGGCCGAAGGATTGTTGCCCCTGCGGCACATAGCCCATGCCGCGCGCGACGCGCTTGTTCGGAGCGAGCGAGGTGACGTCCTCACCGTCGAAGATCACCTGGCCGCTGCGCGGCTTGATGAGTCCGATCGCGACGCGCAGCAGTGTCGACTTTCCCGCCCCGTTGTGGCCGAGGACGGCCACAACCTTCTCCGAAGGCAGCGTCACCCCGTGCAGGACGAGCGTGCGTCCGTATCCGGCCTGGATGTCGTTCATTTCGAGCATGTCAGGCCCCCTCTCCTGTAGTGAGTGCGGCATTCGTGTCCGTGGCATCCACCACCGTCAGCATGCCCGTGGTGGTGGCGGCACCCGCGGTGCCGAGGTAGACCGACTGGACCTTCGGGTCGGCCTGCACCTGTGCCACGGTGCCCTCCGAGAGCAGCGTGCCCTGGTGCAGCACCGTGACACGCGTCGCGAAGCGCCGCATGAAGTCCATGTCGTGTTCGACCACGAGAACGACGCGTCGCTCGGCGATGCGGTGCAGCAGTTCGCCCGTGGCGGTGCGTTCGTCCTGGCTCATGCCGGCGACCGGCTCGTCCAGCAGCAGCGCGCGCGGGTCCTGCACGAGCATCATCGCGATCTCGAGCCACTGCTTCTGACCGTGAGAGAGGATGCCTGCCGGCGTATCGCGCTCGGCGGTCAGCCCGCTCTCTTCCAACGCCGCCTCGATCGCGGGATCGACCCCGCGCCGAGCCCGCAGCAGCGACCACGACGAGCGGTGCAGACCCGCAGCGATGTCGAGATTCTGCAGCACGGAGAGCTGCTCGAACACGCTCGCCGTCTGAAACGTGCGGCCCACGCCGAGCTTGACGATCTTGTCGACCCGCTTGCCCAGCAGCTCCTGGCCACCGAGCTTGACCGATCCCGTGCCCTTCGACAGACCGGTGATCGCGTCGATGCAGGTCGTCTTGCCTGCGCCGTTCGGGCCGATCAAGAAGCGCACCTCGCCGGGGTGGGCATCGAACGACACCCCGCCGACGGCGACGAAGCCGTCGAACTCGACCTTCAGATCGGTGACGACGAGCGAGCCGTCTGTTATCGTTGCGGCGGTCACTTGGCCACCTCCTCGACGTCGAGTTCGCGCACAAGCTCGGGGGCGGACGGAGACGCCGGCGGAGTGTCGCGCGACCGCCAGACCAGGCCCTTGGCCCGCCCGAACAGGGACGACAGACCCATCGGCAGGAAGAGCGTGACGAGGATGAAGACCAGACCCAGGATGTAGATCCACCCGTCCGGCCAGCTCGAGCCGAGGCTGGACTGCCCCCAGCCGATCGCCATCGCACCGAGGGCGGGGCCGAACAGCGAGGCTCGCCCGCCCAGCGCGACGCCCGCGATCATGAGGATCGAGGCCGCTGCGCCGATCTCGGCCGGCGTGATGATCCCGACGATCGGCACGAACATCGCTCCCGCGATACTGGCCATGAGAGCGGCGACAACATATGCGACGAGCTTGATGTTGGCGGGGTCGTAGCCGAGGAATCGCACGCGTTCCTCGGCATCCCGCGTCGCGATCAGCAGTTCACCGAACCGGCTGCGGTTCAACTGCCACACGACCAGCAGGCAGACGATCAGCAGCGAGGCCGCGATCATGAACACCATGATCTTGTTCGCGTCGTCGTTCAGGACGAATCCGAAGAAGTACTTGAAGTCGCTGAGCCCCGTGTCGCCGCCCGTCTCACGGATCGTTGAGCTGATCAGGACGGCGAGCGCCACGGCGAGCGCTTGCGAGAGGATCCCGAAGTAGGCGCCTTTGATGCGGCGCTTGAACAGCGCGTAGCCGAGGAGGGATGCCACGATCACGGGCAGCGCCACGATGGCGACGAGCGTGAAGACGTCGCTGCGGAACGGTTCCCAGAACGCGGGAAGCGGGGCCAGCGGGTCATACAGGATCATGAAGACCGGCAGGCTGTCGCCCGCCGTCTCGAGCGTGAGGTGCATTGCCATCGCGTAGGCGCCGAGCCCGAAGAAGACTCCCTGGCCGAGCACGAGCATTCCCCCGCGTCCCCACGCGAGACCGATGCCTACTGCCGCGATCGCCCAGCAGACGTACTTGCCGAGGTTGCTGATCCAGTGCATCGTGAGCACGTTGGGCGCGACGACCAGCAGCAGGATGGCGAACACCGCGATCCCGATGAGCGGAAGCCAGGGCTTCAGCTGTGCGGTCAGGGCGAGTTTCTCGCTCCGTGTCGGATTCGTCATGTCAACCCCCGGGTGCGGACCGTGAACAGGCCCTGTGGGCGGAACTGCAGGAAGATGACCACGAGCACGAACGCGAGAACCTGCGCCATGCTGCCGGTGGTCCAGTCGGCGAACAGCGAGAGCGCGATGCCCAGCACCCACGCGGCGATGACCGTGCCCTTGATCTGGCCGACGCCACCGGCGACGACCACGAGGAAGGCGGGAATGATGTACTGCGTGCCCATCTGAGAGTTCGTTCCGCCGATGAGGGAGGCCGCGACTCCGGCGACGCCGGCGAGGCCCGACCCGACGAAGAACGTGATGCGGTCGACGTTGCGGGTGTGGATGCCACTGGTCTCGGCGAGATCGCGGTTCTGCACCGTGGCCCGAATCCGGCGTCCGAACGCCGTGTACTTGAGCCACGCGGCCAGGCCTGCCAGGCACAGGGCTGCGAGCACGATCGTGAAGACCTGGCGCAGCGGCCACGCGTAGCCGAAGACACTGAGCTGTCCGTCGAGCCACTGGGGGCTTTCGACCGGGACGCCCTGGGCGGGGAAGATCTGGAGTGCGATCTGCTGCAGAATCAGGCTCACTCCGACGGTGACCAGCAGGGTGTCCAGCGGTCGCCGGTACATCCACTGGATGATGCCGACCTCGAGCAGTAGGCCCAGCAGGCCCGCACCGAGGAAGGCGAGAGGTAGCGCCAACAGGATCGAGATGTTGCTGGACGACACGACGAGCTGTGTCAGGTAGGCGATGAAGGCGCCGGCCATGATGAACTCGCCGTGCGCCATGTTGATCACCCCCATCTGCCCGAAGGTCAGGGTGAGTCCGAGCGCTGCCAGCAGCAGCAGCGCTCCGAGCGCACTGCCGTTCAGGAGCGGCGGTATGAGTGCATCCACGTGCGGTCCCTCTCTGTGCGGGGGTGGAAAGACGGTTCGGACCGCGAGACTGCAGACGGTGATCCGTTGCAGTCTCGCGGCCCGGGATGGATCAGCCGGCTGCGGCGACCAGGGAGTCGCGGACGGAGGCCGGGAACCAGGAGTATCCGTAGAGGAAGGGATCCGGCGGGATGGGGCCGTCCGAGGACCAGACGATGTCGAACTGGTTCTGCGCGTTGATCTTTCCGATGTACCCCGGCTTGGAGATGTGGTGGTTGTCCCCGTCGAGGGTCACCGTTCCTCCGGGGGAGTCGACCGTGATGCCGCCGGCTTTCGCCGCCGCGTTGATCTTGTCGACGTCGAAGGATCCTGCCGCCTCCACGAGCTTCTTGTACAGGAAGAGCGACGTGTAGGCCGATTCCATCGGGTCGGAGGTCACACCGCTGCTGCCGGGGTACGCCTTCCAGGAGGCGATGAACTTGGCGTTGGCCGGAGTGTCGATCGACTGGAAGTAGTTCCACGACGCGAAGTTGCCCGTGACGTCGTGCCCCATCGACGGAGCCTCTTCCTCGGCGATGGAGACCGAGATGATCGGGGTCGTCGCCGGCGAGAGACCCGCGTCGTAGTAGGCCTTGATGAAGCCGACGTTGGACGAGCCGTTGATCGTGTTGAACACATAATCCGGCTTGGCGGCGGCGATCTTGGCGACCTGGGTGGTCCAGTCGTCCTTGTCGAGTGGCACGTACTCTTCGCCCACGATCTCGATGCCGAGCTCGGCGGCGTAGAGCTTGATGATGGCGTTCGCGGTGCGCGGGAACACGTAGTCCGAGCCCGCGAGGAAGAGTGTCTTCACGCCCTGCGACTTGAGGTAGTCCATCGCCGGCAGGATCTGCTGGTTCGTGGTCGCGCCGGTGTAGTAGATGTTCGGCGAGGCCTCGAGGCCTTCGTACTGCACCGGGTAGAAGAAGAGCCCGTTGTTCGCTTCGACGACCGGCTTGACGGCCTTGCGCGACGACGAGGTCCAGCCACCGAAGATCGCGGCGACGCAGTCCTGGGTGAGCAGCTTCTCGGTCTTCTCGGCGAAGGTCGGCCAGTCGGTGGCGCCGTCCTCTTGCACCGGTTCGATCTTCTTGCCGAGGATGCCGCCGTCGGCGTTGATCTCGTCCGCCGCCATGTGCAGGACGTTCGAGACCGTCTTCTCGGAGATCGCCATTCCGCCGGTGAGCGAGTTGAGGAAGCCGAGCTTGATCGTGTCGCCCGATGTGTCGACGCAGCTGGCCGGCGCCGCGGCGCCGGATCCCGAGGCGGAAGGCGAATCGCCGGCGCGCGCGCCGCAGCCGACGAGCACGAGGGCCGTCACCGCAGCGAGGGCGGGAAGGGCCAGCAGACGCGTGCGGCGCGTCCCTGCCCGGGTCGAGTGGGATGTCATGTGTGATCTCCGATTCAGTGGTGTTTTCGGGAGGGTGATGCATCCTGCGGGCACGCCGAATGACGCCGCCGCGACGCCGCCTTTGGAAGGCACGCCGAATAACGGGCGCCGAGGAGGAGGCGGAACGGGCTGATCGGTGGATCAGGGCGTGGTGCAGGTGGGTGGACCGGTGGTGCGGGATGTAGCCGGTTTGGGTCGGCGGTGGATTCGCCGACTGCTGCGGTAGTTGTCAGCATGGGGCCGTGACATTACTCTGACATTTCTCGATTGTTCCGATCTTGTTAATCGTGAACCAGGCACCTGGCTCAAATCCGCGTAATCACGGGGCCTATCATGGGATTGCCCTCCGAAACCACATCTGGGGCATGCCTCCGAACGACCCGTTGTGGCACACTTCTGACATCACCCGCCGGAGGTCCCCATGCACTTCACTCCCGCCGAGACCGAGAAGCTCCTGCTGTCGGTCGCCGCGATGGTCGCGCGCGACCGGCTCGAGCGCGGCATCCTGCTGAACCACCCCGAGACGGTCGCCCTGCTCTCGAGCTGGGTCATCGAGCGAGCGCGCGAGGGGCGCGGGGTCGCCGAACTCATGCAGGAGGGCCGCAGCGTACTCACCCGCGACCAGGTCATGCCGGGCGTGCCCGAGATGCTCGCCGATGTGCAGGTCGAGGCGACCTTCCCCGACGGTCGCAAGCTCGTCACCGTCCACCACCCGATCGACTGAGGAGCGGCCGTGGCATCCATCTCGTCCGAAGGGCCCGGCGCGTTCCGGATCCAACCGGGACGCATCGAGCTCAACGCCGACCGCGGCGATCACCAGCGGATCCGGCTCGTCTTCGTCAACACCGGCGACCGCCCGATCCAGATCGGGTCGCACATCCACCTGCCCGACGTGAACGCGGCACTCGCGTTCGATCGCGCTCTCGCGCACGGGTTCCGGCTCGACATCCCGTCGGGCACGTCGCAGCGCTTCGAACCCGGGGCATCGCGCGAACTCGACGCCGTCGCGCTGCGCGGAGCGCGCCGGGTGCCCGGCATCCAGATCAAGACCGATGGGCAGGAGAACCTCGATGGTATGGCTTGACCGATCGCGATATGCCGCGATCTACGGTCCGACCGTGGGTGACGAGGTGCGCCTCGGCGACACCGACCTGTGGATCCAGATCGAGCAGGATCTGACCGTGGGTGGCGAGGAGGCCGTGTTCGGCGGGGGCAAGTCGATCCGCGAGTCCATGGCGCAGGCGACGACCTCGCGCGCCGAGGGGGCCCTCGACACCGTCATCACGAACGCGATCATCCTGGACTGGTGGGGCATCGTCCGCGCCGACATCGGCATCCGCGACGGTCGGATCGTCGGGATCGGGCACGCGGGCAACCCCGACATCAGCGACGGCATCGACATGATCATCGGCCCCTCGACCGACGTCATCTCGGGAGAGGGCCGCATCGTCACGGCCGGCGCGATCGACTCGCACGTGCACCTGCTCTCACCGTCGCAGCTGCACGAAGCGCTCGCGACGGGCATCACGACGATCGTCGGGGGCGGGACGGGCCCCTCCGAAGGCTCGAAGGCGACGACCGTCACCCCGGGCGCCTGGCACCTGCGCGCGATGCACCGCGCGCTCGATCCGCTGCCCGTCAACGTCCTGCTGCTCGGCAAGGGAAACACGGTCTCGGCCGAGTCGCTCAAGGAGCAGGCGCTCGCGGGAGCCGCCGGCTACAAAGTGCACGAGGACTGGGGCTCGACCCCCGCGGCGATCGACGCGTCGCTGCGCGCGGCCGACGACTGGGGCCTCCAGGTCGCACTGCACTCCGACTCGCTCAACGAGGCCGGATTCGTCGAGTCGACGATAGCGGCGATGGGCGGTCGCTCGATCCACGCCTTCCATGTGGAAGGCGCGGGGGGCGGCCACGCCCCCGACATCCTGTCGATCGCCGGACTCCCCCATGTGATCCCCGGCTCGACGAATCCGACGCTCCCGCACACCGTCAACACGGTCGCCGAGCACCTCGACATGCTGATGGTCTGCCACCACCTGAACCCCGCCGTGCCGGAAGACCTGGCCTTCGCCGAGTCGCGCATCCGCGCCACGACGATCGCGGCCGAAGACATCCTGCACGACCTGGGGGCGCTGTCGATCACGTCGTCGGATGCGCAGGCCATGGGCCGCATCGGCGAGGTCATCACCCGCACGTGGCAGGTTGCGCACGTCATGAAGCACCGGCGTGGCCAGCTCGACGGAGGGATGCCGGCAGACAACGAGCGTGCGCGGCGCTACGTCGCCAAGTACACGATCAACCCCGCCATCGCGCACGGGATCGCGTACGACGTGGGGTCGGTCGAGGTCGGGCGCATGGCCGACCTCGTCGTGTGGGATCCGAAGTTCTTCGGCGTGCGGCCCGCCGTCGTCGTCAAGGGTGGAGCGATCGCGTGGGCGGCGCTCGGCGACCCGAACGCCTCGATCCCGACGCCGCAGCCCGTGATGATGCGCCCCTCGTTCGGCGACACGATTGGCGCCGACCTCGCGACGACCTACGTCTCGCCCGCGGCGCTGGATGCCGGCCTCGCCGAAGCCCTCGGACTGCGCCGACGACTCGCGGCAGTCGAACCCACCCGACGCATCGGGAAGGCCGACATGAAGAACAACGATCTCCTGCCCTCGATCCGCATTCGGCCCGACACGTTCGAGATCGACATCGACGGCGAACGCGTGCAGCCGGCGCCCGCGGCATCCCTCCCCCTCGCCCAGCTGTACAACCTCTTCTGACCAGACACCGATGAGTCCCGCCGCACAGACCGTGAGCATGCTGCTCGCCGACGCCCGCCTGCCCTCGGGCGGGCACGCGCACTCGGCGGGCATGGAGCCGGCGATCGTCGGAGGTCTGCCGATGACCGACGTGCTGCCGTTCCTCATCGGCCGGGCGCGCACGACGACGCTCGTCGAAGCCGGCACCGCCGTCGTGGCGCGGCACCTGACGCTCAGCGGCGACCTCGACTGCGAGCCTGGCGAGCTCGGCCGCACGATGACCGCTGTCGAGCGGGCCTGGGCGGCGCGCACGCCGTCGCCCGCGATGCGCGACGCGTCACGCGTCCTGGGTCGCGGCTATCTGCGACTCGCAACTCGCGTGTGGCCGGCATCCGTTCCCCTCCAGCGCGCACGCGCACGCCAGGATGCCCCGCCGCGCGCTGTCGTCATGGGGATGATCGCCGCGGCGGCGGGCCTCGGCGCCGATGACCTCGTGCGGCTGACCGTGTACGACGAGGCGCACAGCGCCGCCGCCGCGGTCCTGAAACTCGAACCGCGCGACCCCGTCGACCCGATCGTGTGGGTGCTCGAGACCTGCGCGAGCGTCGAGCATCTGGTCCCGATGATCGCCGAGCTCACTCATCCCGACGCGATCCCCGCGGCGGGCGCCCCCCAAGCCGAGGGGTGGGCCGAAGCCCACGCCCTCCTGACCCAGAGGTTGTTCCGTGCCTGAGACCCACACCCACCCGCATGCCCCCGCCCTCGCCACCCCTGCCCGCGCCCTGCGCCTCGGCGTCGCCGGGCCCGTCGGCACCGGCAAGTCTTCGCTCATCGCGACCGTGTGCCGAGCGCTGTCAGACGAGTTGCGCCTGGGCGTGATCACCAACGACATCTACACCGACGAAGACGCCCGGTTCCTGCGGTCGGCAGGTGTGCTCGATCCCGAACGGATACGCGCGGTCGAGACGGGCGCCTGCCCGCACACGGCCATCCGCGACGACATCACCGCGAACCTGCTGGCCGCCGAAGACCTCGAACGCGACTTCGACCCGCTCGACGTCGTCATCATCGAATCGGGCGGAGACAACCTGACCGCCACCTTCTCGCCCGCGCTCGTCGATGCCCAGATCTTCGTCCTCGATGTGGCCGGGGGCGGCGACGTCGCTCGAAAGGGCGGTCCCGGCATCGCCCGCGCCGACCTGCTCGTCATCAACAAGACCGACCTCGCACCCTACGTCGGAGTCGATGTGGCGCGGATGGTCGCCGATGCGCAGCTCGCGCGCGAGGACCGCGCCGTGCTCGCCCTCTCACGCACCGACGCCGAGTCGGTCGCCGCGCTCAAGGCGTGGGTGCTGCAGATGCTCGCCGCCAGCCGATCCGGCGAGCACACGCCGCAGGACCCGGGCCCGATGGCTCCGCACTTCCACGCCGACGAAGACGGCGGCGGTGTAATGCATGAGCATGAGCACGAGCAGGGCGTGCAGCCGCACTCGCACTCGCACTCGCACTCGCACTGATGTCCCTCACCCGCATCGCCGTCGACGCCGCCGCGCCGCGGGCGCGCGTCGCCCTCGTCGCCGGGGCTGTCATCCCCCGACTGATCTCGCGCGGCCCGCGCTCGGCGCGGGTCGCGCTGGTCGCGGGTGGGGCTCAGCTGCTGGGAGGCGACCGCATAGAGATCGCGATCGCCGTCGGCGACGACTGCACCCTCGAGCTCGAGGACGTCGGCGGCACCGTCGCCTACTCTGCCGACGGCGTTGCCTCGTTCTGGGACGTCGAGATCGCCGTCGGCGCCCGAGCGCGCCTCACGTGGGCCGGTCTTCCGCTCATCGTCTCTGATGGCGCGAACGTCTATCGGAGCACCCGGATCACCCTCGGCGCGGACGGCACGGCGCTCGTGCGCGAGTCGACCGTGTGGGGCCGGTCCGGCGAACGCGGCGGCGTCGCCCACCTGCGCAGCACGGTGACCGACCAGGACGGCGCCGTGTTCGATGAAGTCCTCGATGCCGACGGTGCACATCCGGTGCCCGGCGTGCTCGGCGAGAACTCCGTCCTCGACTCGATGCTCTGCGTGGGGTACCGCCCCGAGATGTCCGGTTCGCCCATGGCCGCCAGTGCCACCGTCATGGTGCTGGTGGCGCCCGGGTATGTCGCGCGCTACCTCGGCACCCACGCCCATCAGAGTCCGCTGACCGCTCTGTGGGATGACTGGTGCGCCGCGCCGGCGCCAGAAGGGGACCTCGCGCATGCCTCAGCCTGAATCGCCGGTCGGTGGCATCGGTGGCATCCGCGCCGGCAGCATCGGTGTGATCGCCTTCATCGTGCTGCTGCATCTGGTGGGCTGGGGAGTGCTCGGGCTGGCCGTCATCCCCGCGGGCATCCCGCTCGGCGGCGGCGACGGCGCGGCGCTCGTCACGCTCGGCATCGGTCTCACGGCGTACACCCTGGGCATCCGCCATGCGTTCGACGCCGATCATGTCGCGGCGATCGACAATACGACACGTCGTCTCGCGGAACGCGGCAGGCCCGCGAGCACCGTCGGGTTCTGGTTCTCGCTCGGGCACTCGACGATCGTCGTCGCGTTGTGCGTCGTGCTGACGTTCGGCATGTCGGCGGTCGGTGCGGCGCTCAGCAATGAGTCGTCGACGCTGCACACCTGGACAGGAGTGATCGGCCCCACCGTCTCGGGCGTCTTCCTCGTCGTCATCGCCGTGATCAACGTCGCGTCGCTGCGTCGGCGGCACGGACATTCGGGAGGTGCGATCCTGCGCCTGCTCGGCCCGATGGAGCAGGCCGTCGACCGTCCCTCGCGCATGTACCTGGTGGGGCTGCTCTTCGGACTCGGCTTCGACACGGCGACCGAGATCGGACTGCTGGCGCTCGCGGGCGCCTCCACGTTGGCGATCGTGCCGTGGTGGGCGGCGCTGACCCTGCCGATCCTGTTCACCGCAGGCATGAGCGCCTTCGACACGGGGCAGGGTGCGATCATGCGCCGCGCCTACTCGTGGCGACCCGAGCGACGCCGACTCGGCGAGACGTACGTCATCGCGATGACGGGCCTCTCGGTCGCCGCGGCGCTCACGATCGCCAGCGTGCAGCTCTCCGGGGTCGCCGTGACGAATCTGGGTCTGGGCGGCCCGTTCGTCTGGCTGTCGTCACTGAGCGTCGACGACCTCGGCCTGGTTCTGACCGCTCTGCTTCTCGGGACCTGGGCGGCCGTCCTGTTCGCGACGCGCCGGCGCGCGACGCGAAGCGCCTGAGGTCGGCGCGACGGGATGCCCCGTGTACGACCGTGGAACGGGGTTCGGGGTCGCGGGGTTCGAGGTCTCGGGGTTCGGGGTCGCCAGTGGTCACCTCGGGGCGCGCGAAGCAGCACGACGCGACGACAAGACCCCGCGGGCCTCGCCATCGTCCCAAATTGAGGTCGCATGTGGTCACCTCGCGGCGCGCGACGCCGCACAACGCGACGACAAAACCCCGCGGGCCCGACGCGGCCCCCGGGGCCCGCGGGGTCGCGCTCGGGAGCGCTCAGGCGGGCTCGGCGGCGAGGTGCAGCACCGATTCGGCGAGGGCGCGGATGCCGTGGGCCACGTCTCCGGCCGAGACCGCCTCGTCGGGGTGGTGGCTGATGCCGTCGGGGTTCCGCAGGAACAGCATGCCGACCTGCGTGAGCGCGCCGAGGGCCATGCCGTCGTGGCCCGCGCGGCTGAAGATCTCGGGGGGCGCCTCGCGGCGCTCGGGGAGGGTCGAGGCGATGCCCGCGCGGATGACGTCCTGCAGCAGCGGGGCGCAGAACACCGCCGGCGCCGCGTGGATCTGGCGCGCGCGCCAGCGCAGGCCGCGGCGACCCATGATCTCGTCGAGCTCGCGTGAGAGATCGCCCCACACGCGGTCGCGCTCGCCGTCGAACTCGCCGCGCAGGTCGAGCGAGAACTGCACCTCGCCGGGGATCACGTTGACCGCCCCGGGGAACGCCTCGAACCGGCCGACGGTGCCGATGATGTGGTGCTCGGCCGCGCAGATGCGCTCGACGGCGAGCGCCGCCTCGCTCGCGCCCAGCAGGGCGTCGCGGCGCATGTCGTAGGGGGTGCCGCCGGCGTGCCGGGCCTCTCCCTCGACGACGAGCTGGAAGCGCCGTGCCGACGCGATCGACGAGACCACCGCGAGCGGCTCGGCCGCGCGGTCGAGCTCGGGGCCCTGCTCGATGTGCGCCTCGAGGTAGGCGACGACCTCGTCGGGGTGGCGCGCCGCCTCGCCCACGCGCCCGGGGTCGAGGCCGAACTCGAGGAAAGCCCGCCGCAGAGTGGTGCCGTCGGCGTCGGTCAGGTCCCACCACGACTCGTCCCACGTGCCGGCGACCGCCGACGACCCGAGCAGCGCCTTGCCGAACCGCGTGCCCTCTTCGTCAGAGAAAGCGACGACCTCGAGCGCGAAGGGCAACGGCACGACCCAGCCGTCGCCGCCCTCGCCCGCCTCGCCGCCGTGCCGCGGCACGCGCAGCAGCCGCACGATCTCGAGCGCCATCAGCACACCGACGATCCCGTCGTAGCGGCCCGCGTCGAGCACGGTGTCGAGGTGCGACCCGAGCAGCAGGGCAGGAGCGTCCCGATGCGAACCATGCGAGCCATGCCAGCCCGGCGCGGCCGCCTCGATCCGCCCGACCTGGTTGCCCGCGGCATCCTGCCACGTGCGCATGCCGAGCTCGCGCATCCATTCCGCCGCGAGCCGGTTGACGCGGGCATGCTCGGGCGACAGGTACACCCGCTCGATCTCGCCGCTCGTCGCCGTCACGCGGGCGAGCTCGTCGCAGCGCGCCATCACCCGACGCGCCGCCGCGGCGATCTGATCGGGCGATGCCCGCAGCAGAGGACCGGACTTCACGCGGCCGCCCGGTACACGTCTGCCGCCGCCTCGACGCCGCCGCCGACGGGAACGGATGCCCCGTACCGCCGCAGCACGGCTTCGAGCGCGACGAGGGTCGTGAGCACGGCATCCTTCCGCGCGTTGTAGCCCATCGTGCCGATGCGCCACACGCGCCCGTGCAGCGGCCCGAACGACGTGCCGATCTCGATGCCGAAGTCCTCCAGCATCGCCGCACGGGCGACATCGCCGGGCACGCCCTCCGGGATCTCGACCGCCACGACGTTGTTCATCTTGTGCGCCACATCGCCGAACACGACGAGCCCGAGCGCGCGCACCCCCTCGAGCATGGCCCGACCGGCGAGCTCGTGGCGGGCGATCACTTCACCCCGCCCCTCGAGCAGCAGCACGCGTGCGCATTCCCGCGCGGCATAGAGCATCGACGTCGCCTCGGTGTGGTGGTTGAGCCGGCGCGGGCCCCAGTAGTCGAGGATCATCCCGAGGTCGAAGTAGTTCGAACGCACGAAGTCGGGGGCCGACGGGTCGCCCGGCTCGCGGATGCCCGCCTCGATCTTCTTTCGCGCCGTGACGACCTCGACGGCGCGCTCCGACAGGGTGATCGGGGCCGATCCGCTCGGGCCGCCCAGGCACTTCTGCAGGCCGGCGCTCGCGGCGTCGAGGCCCCAGGCATCCGCTTCGAAGTCGTTACCGCCGAGCGAGGCCGTGGCATCCGAATAGAAAAGCACACCGTGGCGCGCGCAGATCGCGCCGATCTCGTCGAGCGGCTGGCTCATCGTGGTCGAGGTGTCGCCCTGCACGAGGGCGAGCAGGGTCGGCTGCACGCGGATGATCGCCTCTTCGATGACGGATGCCGGGAACACCTGCCCCCACGCGGTCTCGATCGTGTGCACCTCGGCCAGGGCGCGCTCGGCGATCTCGGCGAGCAGGTGGCCGAAGCGCCCGAAGACGGGCACGAGCACGCGGTCGCCCGGGCGCACGAGCGAGACCATCGCCGCCTCGATGCCGGCGCGCGAAGTGCCGTCGACGAGCAGCGTCGCGTCGTTCGTCGTCGACCAGACGCCGCGGTAGAGCTCCTGGGTTTCAGCCATCGCGCTCGTCATGAACGGGTCGTACTGCCCGACCAGCGGGGCGCTCATCGCGCTGAGCACGCTCGGATAGGCGGAGATCGGGCCGGGGCCCATCAGCAGACGGGCGGGCGGATCGATGGGTCCGGGGATCATGCGGAGTCCTTCACGGCAATGTCCTTATCCTCAGGAGTCAGCAGCGCGTGCAAGCGCCGCGCGAGGCGCACGAGCGCGATGTCGGTGCCCGCGCGCGAGATGAGACACACCCCGACCGGCGCGGGGCCGAGCACCGACGGCACCGTCAGCAGCGGCACCGAGATCGCCGGCAGCCCGGCGACGGCGGCGGGGGTCGTCATGCGCAGCGTCGCCTGGCGGACGGCATCGACGCGCTCGCCGCGCGCCGTGCGCATCGGCGCGGGGCCGGGCACCGTCGGCAGGATGAGCACGCCGCCCTGCACGATCTGCTGCAGGCGCTCGCGGAGGGGCGCAAGGGCGGCACGCGACGCCGCCTCCTGCTCGGGCGTGACCGAGGCGGCGAAGCGGAAGCGCTCGGCGACGGCCGGGCCGACGGCGCCCGGATGCTCGCGCAGCCACTCGCCGTTGTTGCGCCAGGCCTCGGCCGCCTGCACGTGGCGGAAGGGCTCGTAGTAGTCGTCGAGGTCGCCGAGCGAGACCCGCGCGACGCGCGCCGGATCGTCGGATGCCGCGAGGCGCGCCAACAGCGCATCGAAGGCGGTGTGGGTGGCGGGCTCGACGGCATCCATCATCTCGGCCGGCAGCAGGAAGCGCCACGGCAGGTCGTCGCCCGAGGCGCCGAAGACACTCTCGGTCGAATCCGACCCGTCGTAGCTCAGGCACCATTCGGCGACGCGCTGCAGGGCACCGCCGTCGCGGGTCAGCCAGCCGACGGTGTCGAAGCTCTGCGCGAGAGGAAGCAGGCCCTGCCGCGGCACGAGGTCGTGGGTCGTCCGCAGCCCCCACAGCCCCTGATACGACGCGGGCACGCGCACGGAACCCGCCGTGTCGGTAGCGAGGCCGATCTCGGCCTGCCCCGTCGCGACGGCGGATGCCGGGCCGCTCGACGACCCGCCGGGCAGGGCTCCCGGCAGCGCGCCGTTCGGCGGCGTGCCGTAGTGGGCGTTGTCACCCGCGATCGAGTACGCGAACTCGTCGGTGCGCGCGATGCCCCGCAGCGACGCTCCGCCGCGCAGCAGGTCTGTCACCGCGGGGGCGCTCGTGGGTTCGGCGCGCGCATCGTCGAGGAACGTCGGGTTGCCCGCGCCGATGCGGTAGCCCTTGATCGCGAACAGGTCTTTCACCGCGACGGTGAGGCCGCGGAGCGGTCCCTCCCACGCGCCCTGCCAGAGCGGGTCGCCGACCGTGCGCCAGACCGACCGGTCGAGGGCCTGCGCCCGCGGCGTGACGTGCGCCGCCGTGATGAGCCAGCGCCCGCCGATCAGCTGCCACACCTGCGTCTGTAGCCCCGTGCCGCCGCCGACGTAGCGCGAGATCGACACCAGCAGGGCGACGCCCTCGCCGAGCGGTCGGTACTCGATCCGTTCGATCGAGCGCGGCGGCACCCCGCCGCGCACGCCCCGGAAGGCGCTGATCGCGTCGTGCCCGACGAGCAACCCCGCGCCGTCACCGCGGAGCGTCTCCGGGCCGGGCGCGAACGCGGCATCCAGCACGTCGAGGTCGTTCGCGAGGATCGCACGCTCGTACTCGTCGAACGCCGTGAACAGGGCGGCGGGGATGTCGTCGGGGATCATGCGTCGCCTTCCACCGGGACGTCGGCGAAGTCTGACTCGCGGATGCGCGCGTGCACGCCGCAGACGATGTCGACGACCTGCGAGATGTCGAAGTCGGTCGCGGCCGACAGATAGGCGTAGGCGAGGTGCTCGGCCATGCCGTAGCGCGCCTGCAGCACGTCGAGCGCGGCGCGCACGGCCTTCCGCATCGCCTCGTTCAGGTCGGGGTCGAGCCCAGTGGGCACGAGGTACTCCGGGGTGCGCACGAGCGGTCCGGTGACCTCGCCGAACGCGGCGAGCGCGGCGGCGCGCGGCACGACCTCGAAGCGGAGCGTGGCGCGCAGGGATGCCTCGAGCGCCGTCAGCGCCACCTCGCCGTCGCCCTGCGCGAAGTGCGGATCGCCGACGTACGCGAGCGCCCCCGGCACCTGCACCGGCAGGTAGAGCACCGTGCCCTCGACGAGCAGGTTGATGTCGATGTTGCCGCCGTGCGCGCCCGGGGGAACCGAGTGCGGGCGTTCATCGCCCGCGACGGCGACGCCCATCGTGCCGAGGAACGGCGCGAGCGGAAAGGCCACGACGCGCTCGGCGCCGACCGACTCATCCGTCAGCGGCAGCACGCCGAACAGCTCGCCCCCGCGCTCTTCGACGGGCGTGAAGACGCTCACGTTCTCGGGCCCGCGGGGCAGCGTGCCCGGCAGCGCGCCCTTGCCGTGGCGGTTGGAGATCACGCCGTACGGGACGCGTGGCACGAGAGTCTCAACCGTGATCTTCAGCAGGTCGCCGGGCTCGGCGCCCGTCACGAACACCGGACCGGTGACGACGTGGGGGCCGTCGGCCGTGGTATCCCGCGCGACGGTCGCGGCGATCTCGATCGCGTCGGAGAGCACGTGCTCCGCGGCGACGCCATGGCTCGTGAAGTAGGCGAGCGGGTCCTGCCCCTGATCGGGCAGGATGCCTTCGTGGCTGACCGTGTCGAACGTGACGCTCTCACCCGCGGCGATGCGCAGCACGGGCTCGTCGACCGCGCACGGCAGCCGCCCCCAGCGCACGTTCGCGGGCGTCGAGGGCAGGTAGTGGTCGCCCGGGATCGGGCCGACACCGGTCTGCAGCGTGAGGACGGTCGCGGGGGTCACGCGACGATCCTCTCAGCGTGCGGCGCGGTCAGCAGCCGCCCCGACGGCGGGCCGCGGAACCACGGCGCCTCGCCGGGGCCGCCCTCGGTCGCGTCGAAGATCGACTCGCCGTGCAGCCACGTGCGGCGGATCTTGCCGGTGAGCACGCGCCCGTCGTAGGCGGTGATGGGGTTCTTGTGCAGCAGGTCGGCCGCGCGCACCGGCAGGGGGTCGTCGACGCCGAACACGGTCAGGTGCGCGGGGGCACCCACGACGACGCGGCCGACGCCCTCGAGCCCGGCGATGCGCGCCGGCCCGGTCGTGAACAACGGAAGCAGCGTCTCGAGCGGGATGCCCCGCGTGCGCGCCTCGGTCCACACCGCTGAGAGCCCGAGCTGCAGGCCGGCGATGCCGCCCCACGCGAGCCCGAAGTCGCCGCCGCCACTGCGCTTCAGGTCGACCGTCGAGGGCGAGTGGTCGCTCACGATGCCGTCGATCGTGCCGTCGACGACGCCCTGCCACAGCAGATCCTGGTTCGCCGCCTCGCGGATCGGCGGGCAGCACTTGAACTCGCTCGCCCCGTCGGGGATGTCCTCCGCGATGATCGTCAGGTAGTGCGGGCAGGTCTCGACCGTCAGGGCGACGCCCTCGGCCTTCGCCGCGCGGATCGCGGGCAGCGCCCGCCCGTCGCTGAGATGCAGGATGTGCGCCCGACCGCCCGTGCGGCGCGCGGCGGCGATGACCGCGTCGATCGCCGCCTCTTCGCTCTCCGGCGGGCGGGATGCCAGAAAGCCGGCGTATCCGCGACCGAGCTCGCCGCTGGCGCCGTCTCCTCCCGGGGCCGCGTGCAGATGCGCGGGGTCCTCCGCGTGCACGATCAGGCGCGAACCCAGGGCGGCGATCTCATCCATGGCGGCGTTCAGCTGCGCGTGATCGAGGTGCCCGAACTCGTCGACGCCGCTCGGCGCGAGGAAGCACTTGAAGCCGTACACCCCGGCCGCGTGCAGCGCGCCGAGCGCGCCGAGGTTCTCGGGCACGGCTCCGCCCCAGAAGCCGATGTCGACGAACGCGGAGGGCACCGCGGCATCCTGCTTCAGCTGCAGCGCCTCGGGCGTCGTCGTCGGCGGGATGGCGTTCAGCGGCATGTCGACGATCGTGGTCACGCCCCCGGCCGCGGCGGCGAGGGTCGCCGAGCGGAAGCCCTCCCATTCGGTGCGGCCCGGCTCGTTGACGTGCACGTGCGAGTCGACGAGCCCGGGCAGCAGCACCGCGTCGTCGGGCACGAGCACAGCGCGTGCCCCGCGCACGCGGTCGGTCGCGGCGACGACGTCGGCGATCTGGCCGCCTTCGACGACGACCCCGGCGGGGGCGAAGCCCTCATCGAGGTACGTGCGGGCAGCCCGGATGACGAGGCGGTCTTTCATGCGATCTCCTCGGCGGCGGTGGAGCGAGCGGAGCGGGTGATGCGGGCGGTGCGATCGGGTATCACGCTATTGCGCGCCGGGACGCGCTCCGTTGCCCCGGCGTAACGAGCGTGTGACGAGCCCTACAGCGCGAACGCCGCGCGGCGCGGCGGCGACGCGTACTCGTCGCGCTTGCTCGTGCCGATGCCGGCGCGCACCATGCCCGCGGCGACGCCCACGGCGGCGGCCACGCCGTCGACGACCGGCACCCCGACGCGGTCGCCGAGCGAACGGCACAGGTCGGTCATGCCGGCGCAGCCGAGCACGATCACGTCGGCGCCCGACGCGACAGACTGCTCGCACAGGGTGGCGATGGTCTCCGCGGCATCCGATGTCGTGTCTTCCAGCTCGAGAACGGGGATGCCTGAGCCGACGAGACTCACGCAGGCCGTCTCCATCCCGTACCGCGCGACGAGGTCGCGGGCGCGGCCGAGCGTGCGGGTGAGGGTGGTCACGACGCCGAACGAGCGGCCCGAGACCGCCGCGAGGTGCATCGCCGCTTCGGCGATGCCGACGACGGGCACCTCGACGAGCTCGCGCGCAGCGTCGAGCCCCGGGTCACCGAAGCAGGCGATGACGTACGCATCGCTGCCGCCGACCGCGAGGTCGCGCTCGATCAGGTCGACCACCGCCGCGGCGGCGACGATCTCGTCGCCGTGGCTCTCGATCGCGGCTGCGCCGTGCTCGGGGTTCACGGCGACGATCTCGACGCCGGGCCCCGCCGCCTCCCGAGCGGCGACCGCGATCTTGTCGGTCATCGCCCGGGAGGTGTTGGGGTTGATGAGGGTGATCCTCATCCCTCGGTGACCTTCTGCACGGGGATCTCGGCCGAGATGGCGGCCGGCTCGGAGGCGGGCGTGGATGCCGCGCCGTCGAGCGTGCCGTCGGAGACGCCCGCCGACAGCCCCTCGAGCGAGGGAACCTGCGGGTTGGCGCGCTCGAGCATCACGAAGATCGCGTAGCCGAGGCCGCAGCCGATGAACCAGGTGTAGTTGCTGACCCACGAGATGTCGAAGATGCCGAGGTCGGCGAGGAGCTTGGGGAACACCGCGAGGATCACGGTCGGAACGCCCGCCCAGATCAACGCGTAGACGGCGTTCTTGTTGTAGCCCTTGCTATACCAGTAGGTGCCCTTCTCGCTCATCGTGAACATCTCGTCGGTCTGGATGCGCTGGTGCGCGGAGACGTAGTAGCCGGCGATCAGGATGCCGAAGAGCGGCCCGATGAGAGCGCCCAGCACACCGAGCGAGTAGTGGATCGCCGTGTCGTTCGAGTACCAGTTCCACGGGGTGAGGATCACCGAGCCGACGGCCGCGATCATGCCGCCCATGCGCCACGAGATCTTGTGCGGCGCGACGTTCGAGAAGTCGAAGGCGGGCGAGATGAAGTTCGCGACGATGTTGATGCCGACCGTGGCGATCACGAAGGTCAGGCCGCCGAGCAGGATCGCGAACCACGAGTCGATCTTCTCGACGGTCTTGATCGGGTCGGTGATCAGCTCGCCGAACACCGGGACCGTCGCCGAGGCGGTGATCACGACGAGCAGCGAGAAGAACAGGAAGTTGACCGGCAGGCCCCAGAAGTTGCCGCGCTTGACGGCCTGGAACGACTTGCCGTAGCGGGCGAAGTCACCGAAGTTGAGCATCGGGCCCGAGAAGTACGACACGACGAGCGCGATGGCCGTGAGCATGACGGGGACCGAGGCCCAGAAGTCCATCGGCGGGCCCTCCGACAGCGTGAAGCTGATGTTCGACCATCCGGCCTTCGAGACGAGGTAGACCGCCAGGATGATCATCACGACGTAGACGGCGGGGCCGGCGAAGTCGATGAACTTGCGGATGACCTCCATGCCGCGCCAGAACAGCGCCGCCTGCGCGACCCAGAGGATCGCGTAGGAGATCCACCCGAGGGCCGAGAGCCCCAGGAAGCTGGGCTCGAGCAGCGCCGCGCTGCCGGGGATGAACTTCAGGAAGATGATGTTGAGCGACTCGGCCGCGAGGAAGGTCTGCACGCCGTACCAGGCGATCGCGATCAGCCCGCGGATGATCGCGGGGATGTTCGCGCCCTTGATGCCGAAGATGGCGCGGTTCACGACCGGGTAGGGCACGCCCGTCTTCTGGCTGGGCTTCGCGACCAGGTTCGCGAAGTACTGCACGATGCAGATGCCGATGACGAGGGCGAGCAGCACCTGCCAGCTGGCGATGCCGAGGGCGAACAGCGAGCCGGCCGTGACGTAGCCGCCGACGGAGTGCACGTCCGACATCCAGAACGCGAAGATGTTGTACGAGGTCCACGACTGCTTCTTCAGCGGCGCGAGGTCTTCGTTCGCCAGGCGATAGTCGTACTCGGGCTTCATGTTGCCGGCGCCGACCGGGTGACCGGCCGCCTCGACGATGTCGTGCGGTTTCGTGTACGGCGCCGCCTCGGGCGCCGTCTCGGGAACGTTCATGTGGGGATTACCTTCCAGGTGGGCGGGCGGGAGGGCCCGGGTCATGTGGGAGAGATGACCACGACGTGGAGTCCGCGGCCTGGTGGTGATGAGATGAAGCTATTGCTTCACGCTCGGCGGCTGGTTTCGGTCGTGTAACGCCGTCGTGAAGTTCCCGCTTCACACTCGACACGTCGATCCCCGGCGCACGGCGGCGCTTTCGGCACCCCGCTCTAGAATCGGAGCGTGCCCACGACCCAAGCCGCCGCCGCGCTCACGGGCGACAACGTCGGTCTGCGGTTGCGCGAGCTGCGGCGCCAGCAGCGGATGTCGGCGCGCGAGCTCGCCCGCCTGCTCGACATCTCACCGAGCGCCGTCTCGCAGATCGAGCGCGGCGTGATGCAGCCGAGCGTCTCGCGCCTGATCGCGATCACCGACGCGCTCGGCGTTCCGCTCGCCGCGGTGTTCTCGGCCGCGTCGGTCGCCGTCGACGAGCACGCCGGCGGTGTCGCCGTGCTGCGCGGCGAGCACTCGACCGCGGTCACTCTCTCGAGCGGCGTCACCTTCCGCCGCCTGTCGCCCGGGCGCACCCCCGGCGTCGACTACTTCGAGTCGATCTACCCGCCGGGGGCCGCGGCCCACGCCGAGAACGACCTGTTCCGCCACGAGGGCTACGAGGTCGGCAACGTCCTCTCCGGGGCGCTGACCGTCGACTTCGACGACGAGCGGATCGTGCTGCGCCCCGGCGACTCGGTGAGCTATCCGTGCTCGAGGCCGCACCGCATCCACAACACGGGCACCGAGCCCGCGGTCGCGCAGTGGCTCATCGTGCACCCCGGCCGCGGCGACGCGCGCTGAGGCGTTACGCGCGCGAAACCGCGCCGCGCTAGCGTCGGTGCGTGCACCTCGACGAGTTCAACGCGGCATCCCGTGATGATGCGCGCGCCGTGGCATCCGTCTGGGCGGCGATCCCCGCGTGGGTCGGCGCCGTCGTGGACGCGCGGCCCTACGCGTCGGTCGACGAGGCGGCGCAGGTCGCTGAGGCCGCCGCCGCCCGGTGGTCGCGCGATGACCTGGATGCCGCGCTCGCGCACCACCCTCGCATCGGCCAGCGACCGGTCGGCGCCGGAGCGGACGCGGATGCCTCGCGGCGCGAGCAGGCGTCGATGGCGAGCGCGACGGATGAGGTGGTGGATGCCATGGCATCCACCAACGCGGCCTATGAGGAGCGCTTCGGCCGGGTGTTCCTCATCCGCGCCGCGGGGCGCTCGCCCGCAGAGATGCTCGCCGAGGTGCAGCGCCGGCTCGGCAACGACGACGACACCGAGGCCGCCGAGGCTCTGGGCCAACTGGCGCAGATCGCGCTGCTGCGCCTGCGCACGACCCTTGCGCCTGAAAACGAAAGCGCGCCTGAATCCCCCGCGCCTCAACCCGAAGGGCTGACATGAGCCACCTGACCACGCACGTTCTCGACGCGGCCGCGGGCTGCCCCGCGGCGAACGTGGCCGTCTCGCTCGGCCGCTACGTCGACGGCGTGCTCGAGCCCCTCGCGCAGGGGTTGACCGACGACGACGGCCGCGCGGCGCTCGGCCCCGACGTGCTCGAGCCCGGCATCTACGGGCTCACGTTCGGCACCGGCGCGTATTTCGGGGATCGCGGCCAGGAATGCTTCTATCCGCTCGTCACGGTGACCTTCACCGTCGCCGAGCGCTCGCACTACCACGTGCCGCTGCTGCTGAGCCCGTTCGGCTACTCCACCTACCGCGGCAGCTGACGGGCGAGGTCGTAACGCCCCGGCATCCCTCGGGAAACGCCCCGGTGACACGTGGGGCCTAGCGTGCGGGTATGAAGGTGATCATCATCGGCGCGGGCATCGGCGGAACGAGCGCGGGCATCGCGCTGCAGCGACTCGGGCACGACGTCGTGATCTACGACCAGATGCGCGAGAACAAGCCCGTGGGCGCGGCGCTCTCGCTGTGGTCGAACGGCGTGAAGGTGCTCAACTGGCTGGGGCTCGGCGCCGAGGTCGCAGAGCTCGGCGGCGACATGGCCACGATGGCCTACCGCGACGGCCACTCCGGCGAGGTGCTGTGCGACTTCTCGCTCGCCCCCGTCACGGCTCAGAGCGGGCAGAAGCCGTACCCCGTCGCGCGGGCCGACCTGCAGGCGCTGCTGATGCGCACGTTCGGCCTCGATGGCATCCACCTCGGCCGCAAGGTCGTGGCGATCGCCGACGACGGGGCATCCGTCACCGTCACCTTCGCCGACGGAGCGACCGACACCGCCGACCTCGTGCTCGGGGCCGATGGGGCTCGCTCGCTCACCCGCACCTACGTGCAGCCCGACGGCGCCCCCGAGATCGTGCGCGAGTACTCGGGCTACACCAACTTCAACGGGCTGATCCCCGTCGACTCCGCGATCGGCGGAGCGGATGCCTGGACGACCTATGTCGCCGAAGGCAAGCGGGCCGCGGTCATGCCCGTCGCGGGCGACCGGTTCTACTTCTGGTTCGACGTGCCGCAGCCGGCGGGCATCCCGTACGACCGCTCCGAGGGGAAGGCGCCGCTCGAGGCGGCCTTCGCGGGATGGGCGCCCGGCGTACAGGCCCTGATCGACGCGATCGACCCGGCCGTGTCGCTCAACCGCGTCGAGATCTGGGACATCACGCCCTTCCACACCTGGGCGAAAGGACGCGTCGCGATCCTCGGCGACGCCGCGCACAACACATCGCCCGACATCGGCCAGGGCGCCTGCTCGGCCCTCGAGGACTCGTTCGCCCTCGGCATCGCGTTCGCGACCAACACCGTGAGCGTCGAAGACACGCTGCACCGATACGAGAAGATGCGCGCCGAGCGCGCCGGCGAGCTCGTGCTGCGCGCCCGCAAGCGCGGCGACGAGACCCACGCGTACGACCCCGACGCGACCGCCACCTGGTACGAGAGCCTGCGCGGCAGCGACGGCGCGGGCATCATCCGCGGCATCGTGAGCAACATCGAGGGCAGCCCCGTGAACCTCGGCGGTGGCGTGCTCTGACGCGGGGGTGCGTGGGGCGGCGCGGGGCGGCGCGGCTCGGGGCTTGCGCGCGAGCTGGGACCACGGCGCGCGCTGAAACACGGCGTTGGCGGTGAGACACAGTGCGACGCGCTGTGTCTCACCGCGGAGGGTGTGTTTCGACGCCATGGCGGCGCCGCGGCGGCGCCATGGCGGCGCCATCGCGGCGCCATCGCGTCCGCGGCGCGGTCTGGGCGCCCGTCAGAGCCGCGGCGCGGCGTGACCGTCGTCGTCGAGCACGACGGTGTCGATGAGGCCGGTGCCCGAGGCATCCGGGTGCACCAGCGCAGCGGCCGCGGGGCCGCGCACGGCGTCAGACGCCCCGATCGACGGATCGTTCGCGTGCTCGCGCCGCATCTCGTCGCTGTTGAGCAGCAGGTTCAGCAGGATCGCGACGATCGCGCCCGCCGAGATGCCCGAGTCGAAGATCAGCTGGAACCAGTCGGGGAACTCGTCGTAGATGGTCGGCGTGACGGTCGGCAGCAGGGCGATGCCGACCGAGATCGCGACGACGAGCACGTTCTTGTTGTTGAACTTCACCTTCGCGAGCGTGCGGATGCCCGAGGCGGCGACCATCCCGAACAGCGCGATGCCCGCGCCGCCGAGCACGGCGCGCGGCACGCCCTCGACGATGGCCGAGACCTTCGGGATAAGTCCCAGCACCACGAGGATCGCGCCGGCCATCGTCGCGACGTATCGCGAGCGCACGCCGGTCAGCGAGACGAGCCCGACGTTCTGCGCGAACGCCGTGTACGGGAACGTGTTGAAGATGCCGCCGAGGATCGTGCCGAGGCCGTCGGCGCGCAGTCCGTCGGCGAGCTGCCGGCGCGTGACGGGCCGCTCGACGATCTCGCCGACCGCGATCATGTCGCCCGTGGTCTCGGTCATGATGACGACGCCCACGATGCACATCGAGATGATCGACGCGATCTCGAACACCGGCAGCCCGAAGTGGAACGGCGTCACGACGGCGAACCAGCCGGCATTCCCCACGCCCGACCAGTCGGTCATGCCCGGCACGAACAGGGCGACGAGCGTGCCGACGACGAGGCCGAGCAGCACAGAGACCCGCGCCAGAGCCGCGGGCGCGAACCTCTCGAGCAGCACGATGAACAGCAGCGTGCCGAAGGCGAAGGCGACGTTGATCGGGGGCGCGCCCGGGGCATCCGCGGTCGAACCGGTCATGATCCAGCCGGCCGCGACGCGCATGAGCGAGAGCCCGATGATCAGGATCACGGTGCCCGTGACGATCGGCGGGAAGAAGCGCAGCAGCTGCGCGAAGAACGGCGCGACGAGCACCATGAACAGCCCGCAGGCGATGACCGAGCCGAAGATCGTCTGGATGCCGTGCTGCTGGCCGATCGCGATCATCGGACCGACGGCGGCGAACGTCACGCCCTGCATGAGCGGCAGCCGCACGCCGAACCGCCAGAAGCCGACCGACTGCACGATCGTCGCGATGCCGGCGATGAAGAGGTCTGCGCTGATCAGGAAGGCGAGGTCTTCGGCACTGTAGCCGAGCGCTCCGCCGACGATCAGCGGCACCGCGACGGCGCCCGCGTACAGCGCCAGCACGTGCTGCAGGCCGAGCGGGAACAGCCGCGCGAGCGGGGGGATCGCGTCGACCCCGTTGTCTGCGGCTCGAGCCTTGCGGTCGGCGGCCTTGGACGCCTTCTCTGCGGTGGTGGTCATGGCGGCTCCCGTCAGCGCGGGGGCGCGGGGAGGTCGCACCCCGTCGTCAGGGCGACGCTAAACCGCGAGCGGCGGCGGATGCCAGCAGATCCGCCATCCGTTCGCGAGATTTCACCGGCGGAAACAGACCCGAAACGCGGGTCGCAGGTCAGAGGCGTCCGGCGATCGCGGCGGCGGCCGTCAACCAGGCATCCCGACTCTCGGGCGACAGCGCATCGAAGTCGATCGGGCCGCCGTCGACCAGTGCGGCGTCGAACGGCACGTGCACGACGCTGCCGGTCACCTGCGCGAAGTGGCGCTCGAGCCGCTCGGCGAGCTTGCGGTCGGGCTTCGCCGAGGGCGCCGCGAGGATCGTGACGGCGTCGTCGATCTTGGCGTCGAAGCCCTTCTCGCGCAGGCCGTCGAGCAGCCACGCGGCGCTCGCGGCGGTGTCCTCGCGCACGGTCGAGACGATCACCAGCTGGTCGGCTGCGGCGACGGCCGCGACCCAGTTCGACGCGCGCATGTTGTTGCCGGTGTCAACGATGAGCAGGCGGTAGTAGCGGGAGAGCACGCCGTGCAGGCGATCGAACGCCGCCGCGTCGATCGTGGACGATGCCGCGGCATCCTCATCGGATGCCAGCACGTCGAACCGCGCGTCGACCTGCGTGCGCACATACGTGTCGAGGGCGGCGAGGCTCGCCTGGCTCGGCTCGGCGAACGAGTCGAGGTGCTCGAGCAGGTCGACCGCCGTGCGGTGGTGCGGGGCGTTCTGCGCGCGCCAGCCGAGCGTGCCGCGGGTCTCGTTGTTGTCCCACGCGAGCGTGGCGCCGCCCCGCTGCGTGCCGAAGGTGGCCGCGAGCAGCAGGGTCGAGGTCGTCTTGTGCGCGCCGCCCTTGGGGTTCAGCACGACGATCGTGCGCGGGGCATCGAGGCGCCGCTGCACGATGCGCTCGCGATCGAGGCGCGACTGCTCGGCCTTGCCGGGGCGGGGCGCGATGGCCCCGCCGGTCACGCGACGGACGGTGCCCTGCCAGCCCTCGGTCGCGCGCGGCTTGACTCGGTCGGCCCGCGAGTTGAGCAGATCCTCGACGGTCGGGGCGACGCGCGGGGCGGTTTCGCGGCGCGGAGTGGCGCCGCGCAGGGGCGCAGGGTGGGCGTCGGGCGCGGAGCTCGCGTCGGTGGCGGAGCTTGCCCCGGTCGCTGAGCTCGCCCCGGTCGCTGAGCTTGTCGAAGCGTCGGACGACCCCTCGACAGGCTCGGGGACCGAATCAGGCTCGGCGGCGGGGACCGCGGCGATCACGGGGACCTCTCCGGTGCGCACGCGCAGGCGCGGCGCCGACGCGGGCTCGCCCTCGGCGGTCTCGGCGAGCGCCGTCGCCTCGAGGAAGGTGCCGTCGGGGTGGACGATCAGGGGCCAGCGGACCTCGCCGTCGACGACCATCGCGGTGACCGGCTCGCCCGCCGACGCCGCCATCAGGCGGATCGCCTCGACGATGCGGCCGCGCAGCGCGTCCTCGGTCGACGCGAAGACCTCGTCGACCTCACCCTCCACGTGGATGTGGGCCAGGGTCTTCGACGTCAGGTGCACGGTCGGTTCGGAGGTGAGGGTTCCCACGGGGGCCTTTCTGTCGGATGCCGCGGCGCTGCTGACGCGCCGGGGCGCTCCGAGTATCGCACCCGTGACGCGCGGTCCCAGGCATCCCGCGCCGCGGCGCGCAGAGCGGGGTGGCTCAGACGCGGAAGACGGCGTGCACGGGGCCGCAGACGCCCTGACCGCCGAGGCCCGCGAGTTCCATCAGCACGGCGGTGCCGGCCAGCGTCAGGCCGAGTTCGCCCAAGATCTGGTGCCCCGCGCGCAGCGTGCCGCCGGTGGCGAGGATGTCGTCGACGAGCAGCACGCGCGTGCCGCGCGGCAGGTCGTCGCTCATCTCGATCGCGGCCGTGCCGTACTCGAGGGCGTATTCGACGGATGCCGCGGGGCGCGGCAGCTTGCCCGCCTTGCGGATCGGCGCCATCCCCACGCCCGCCGCGATCGCGACGGCACCCGCGAGCAGGAAGCCGCGCGCCTCGACCCCGGCGACGACGTCGAACTCGCCGCGGAAGGGGGCGATGAGCTCCTCGACGACGGTCTGCAGCGCCGCGGCATCCGCGAGCAGCGGCGAGATGTCGCGGAACAGGATGCCCGGCTCGGGAAAGTCGGGGATCGTCGCGATGAGCGATTCGGCGCGGGCGAGGGCCTCGGAGGTCACTGGTCCAGCGTACGGGTCGCGAACTTTGCGTAAGCGCTTACGCTCGCGTGCGTAAGCGCTTACACTGGGCGGTATGACGTCGCAGACGACCTCCCCCCTGACCTCCCTCGCCCCGATCGGCGAGAACAGCCCCGGCGCCGAATGGTGGCGCACCGCCGTGATCTACCAGGTGTATCCGCGCTCGTTCGCGGATGCCTCGGGCGACGGCATCGGCGACCTGCGCGGCGTCACGGCGCACCTTTCCGATCTGCAGGAACTCGGCGTGGATGCCGTGTGGCTGAGCCCCTTCTACCGTTCGCCGCAGCACGACGCCGGCTATGACGTCGCCGACTACTGCGATGTCGACCCGCTCTTCGGCACGCTCGCCGACTTCGACGAGATGCTCGCCGCGGCGCACGCCCGCGGCATCCGCATCATCGTCGACCTCGTGCCGAACCACAGCTCCGACCAGCACGTCTGGTTCCGCGAGGCTCTCGCGGCAGCCCCCGGTTCGGCGGCGCGCGCCCGCTACCTCTTCCGCGACGGCCGCGGCGAGGGCGGCGACCTGCCGCCCAACAACTGGGAGTCGGTCTTCGGCGGCCCCGCGTGGACGCGCACGACGAACCCCGACGACACGCCCGGCCAGTGGTACCTGCACCTGTTCGATTCCACGCAGCCCGACTTCGACTGGTCGAACCCCGAGGTGCAGGAGCAGTTCCGCGGCATCCTGCGCTTCTGGCTCGACCGGGGCGTCGACGGATTCCGCGTCGACGTGGCGCACGGGCTCATCAAGACCGACGGCCTGCCCGATCACGTTCCCGCGGTCGACGGCGACAGCATGGGTGGTCACGACGAGGCGCCGTACTGGGCACAAGACGGCGTGCACGAGATCTACCGCGACTGGCACCGCGTGCTCGCCGAGTACGACGGCGACCGCGCCCTGTGCGCCGAGGCGTGGCTGCCCACCGTCGATCGCACGGCCGAATGGGTGCGCCCCGACGAGATGCACCAGGCCTTCAACTTCCCGTACCTGATGACCGAGTGGGATGCCCCGGCGATCCGCGAGGTCATCGCCGAGTCGCTGCGGGCCTTCCCCGCCGTCGGCGCGCCGGCGACCTGGGTGCTCTCGAACCACGACGTCGTGCGGCACGCGTCGCGCCTCGCGCTCACGGCCGAGAACCCGCAGGGGCACGGCATCGGGCCGGACTCGCCCGGGCAGCCGATTCCCGAGGTGGGCCTGCGCCGCGCCCGCGCCGCGACGACCGTCATGCTCGCGCTGCCGGGATCGGCCTACCTCTACCAGGGCGAAGAGCTCGGCCTGCCGGAGGTCATCGACCTGCCGGGTGACGCTCGGCAGGACCCGACCTGGTTCCGCACCGACGGCGAGCGCTACGGACGCGACGGATGCCGCGTGCCCATCCCCTGGACCGCGGATGCCCCGGCGTACGGGTTCTCACCGGGCGGCGAGTCGTGGCTGCCGCAGCCGGCGGAGTGGGCGACCCTCGCGCGCGACGTGCAGGAGCAGGACCCCGAATCGACGCTGTGGCTCTACCGCACGCTGCTGGCTACCCGCCGGGCCGAGGGCCTCGGCGCGGGCCGGCTCGAGTGGACCCTGGGCTACGGCGACGACGTGATCGCGTTCCGCACCTCGACAGGCTCGGTGACCGAGGGGGTCACGGTGATCGCGAACATCTCGGATGCACCGATCGAGCTGCCGCACGGCACCGTGCTCGCCGCGAGCGAGGCGTTCGACGGCGCACACCTGCCGGTCGATGTGGCCGTGTGGATGCACGCCGGCTGACCGTGGCGAGCCTCGACGACGTCGCCCGCGCCGCGGGAGTGTCCACGGCGACCGTCTCGCGCGCGCTGAGCGGGCGCGGGCGGTCGTCGGAGGCGACGCGCGAGCGCGTGCGCGCCGCGGCGGACGCGCTCGGCTACGTGGCATCCGCGACGGCGTCGTCGCTGGCTTCGGGGCGCGCCGACAACATCGGCGTCGTCGTGCCGCTGATGGACCGGTGGTTCTTCGCGCGGGTCCTCGACGGCATCGCCGCGAGCCTCGCGCCCCGCGGTCTGGATGTGACGCTCTACAACGTCACCGACGACCCCGACCAGCGCCGCCATGTGTTCGACGTGTCGCTGCGGCGCGGGCGCGTCGACGGGCTGATCGTGCTGTCGGTCGCGCTCAGCGACGACGAAGTGGCGGCGCTGCAGACGCTCGCCCTGCCGCTCGTGGGGCTGGGCGTGCCGCGCAGCGAGGTGCCGGCCCTGCGGGTCGACGACGAGGCCGTCGGGCGGGCCGCGACCGAGCACCTGCTCGCGCTCGGCCACCGCGACATCGTGCACCTGGGTCACACCGTCGCGGCGGGCGACGCGGCGGGGCATGCGCTCGACATCCCGACGCTGCGGCGCCGCGGGTTCGACGCGGCAATGGCGGATGCCTCGGCATCCCCCCGTTTCGTCGACGTCGACTTCACGGTCGAGGGCGCGCGCCAGGCGACGCTCGCCCTGCTCGACGAGTCCGACCCGCCCACCGCGATCTTCGCGGCGTCGGACGAGATGGCGTACGGCGTGATCGCTGCCGCGCGCGAGCGTGGCGTCGCCGTGCCGGGCGATCTCTCGGTCATCGGCGTCGACGGCCACGACCTGGCGCCCCTGTTCGACCTGACGACGATCGACCAGTTCCCGCACGCGCAGGGCGAGCGCGCCGGCGAGGCGATCCTGGCCGCGGTGGATGCCGGGGCGTCCGGCTCCGAGGCATCCGGCCCGCTGCCTGCCGACCCGCTGGCCGCCGGCCCGCTGGCTGCCAGCCCCGGGGCGCCCGACCCCGGGGCATCCCTCCCCTTCCAGCTCGTGCGGCGCGGCACGACCGGCCCGCCGCCTGCACCTCGGGAGGAGATTTCCGTTCCGGAGGACGCCTGACCCCAAGGCATCCTCCCGAACGGAAATGTCCTCCCGAAGCGCAGCCCGCGGCGGGGCGGCCGCGCGGCGGGAGCCCGCCTCAGCGGCGCACGGGGTCGGCGGCGGGGCTCAGGAAGCGCGCGAGCTCGCGGCGCGTCGGTGCCGCCTCCCAATCGCCCGGGACGAGGCACGCGAGGGCGCCGCACGCGGTGCCGCGCTCGAGGGCGGCCTCCGTATCGAGGCCGTCGAGCCAGGCGCTGAGGTAGCCCGCGACGAAGGCGTCGCCGGCCCCGACCGTGTCGATCGGTGTGATCCGCACGGCGGGCGCCTCGACCCGGCCATCGGCCGTGTGCACGACGGCGCCGTCGGCACCGCGCTTGACGACGACCTGCGTGCAGCCGGCCTCGAGCAACCGCGAGACGGCCCCATCGCCCGCGATCAGCGCAAGCTCGTCCTCGCCGCCGAAGACGAGCTGCGCGCGCTCGGCGATCGCACGCAGGCGCGGCCCCGCGACCTCCGGCGCGGCGAGCGCGGAGCGGTAGTTGATGTCGAAGCTCACCGGAACCCCGGCCTGTGCGGCACGGTCGATCACGGCGTCGACCGCCGCGCTTGCCCCGTCGGAGAGCAGCGGCGTGATCCCGGTGAGGTGCACGAGCGCCGCGTCCTCGACGAATCGGTCGGGCACATCGTCGGGGCTCAGTCGAGACCCGGCCGAACCCCGGCGGTAGTAGTGCACGGCGGTGGATGCCGCGTCGGGCCGTTCCTTGAGCATGAGGCCGGTCGGGGCGTCGCCGTCGACGATCGCGGTGGTCTGGATGCTTTCGGCGCGCAGCTCGCGCGCGACGCGCTCGCCCAGCGCATCGTCGCCCACGCGCCCGAGCCACGCGACCGGCACCTCGAGTCGCGCAAGCCCGACCGCGACGTTGCTCTCGGCTCCGCCGATGCCCAGCGCGAGGTCGCTCACGTGGCGGAGCGACCCGATCTCACGCGCACGCACGAGCGCCATCGTCTCGCCCAGGGTCACGACGCGGCCGAGGGCCGCCGGCGAGGTCATCGTCCCTCCGCCGCGCACACCTCGACGAACGCCGCCGCGCGGGCGCGGAGTGCCGCGAGGTCGCCGCCGCGGAACGCATCGCCGAGCAGCGGCCCCCCGACGCTCACGGCGACCGCGCCGACGCGCAGCCACGCGCCGGCACCCTCGAGATCGACGCCGCCCGACGGCACCGCGGCGATGTCCGGGAAGGGCCCCCGCAGGTCGGCGAGGTAGTCGGGGCCCAGCCGCCCCGCCGGGAAGATCTTCACGGCCGAGGCCCCGGCCGTCCACGACGAGAACAGCTCGGTCGGCGTGAAGCCCCCGGGAACGATCGGCATGCCGCCGGCGACAGCCTGCGCCACGAGGTCCGGCGACGTGATCGGGGTGACCACATACGCCGCACCGGCATCGACGGCCTGGGCGAGCTCGTGCGCGTCGGTCACGGTGCCGACGCCCAGGTCGAGCTCGTCACCGTAGCGCTCGAGCAGCGTGGGAAGCCGGTCGAACGTCCCCGGCGTCGTGAGCGTCAGCTCGACGCTGCGCACACCGGCATCCCGCAGCACGTCGAGCACGCCGTCGTAGTCCTCCGCCCGCGCGGCGCGCGCCACGACGACCAGCCGACCGGCGACCGTGCGCGCCGGCAGCGCGACACGAGCGGCCTCACCAGTCATGCACGGTCCCGTCCATCAGCCGGTTCACCGGCAGGTACGCCTTCGTGTATTCGAAGCCGGCCGCGGCATCCTCGTCGAGTTCGACACCCAGGCCGGGCTGGTCGCCCGGGTGCAGGAATCCGCGATCGAAGGTGAACGAGGTCTGGAACACCTCGAGGGTCTGCGCGTTGTGCGGCATGTACTCCTGGATGCCGAAGTTGTGGATCGCGAGGTCGAGGTGCAGGGCCGCGGCCATGCCGACCGGCGAGATGTCGGTCGGGCCGTGGATGCCGCTCTTGACGCCGTAGATTGCGGCGAAGTCGAGCAGCTTCTTCATCGCCGTGATGCCACCGGTGTGGGTGACGGCCGAGCGCACGTAGTCGATGAGCCGCTCCGTGATGAGCGTCTGGTAGTCGTACACGGTGTTGAAGATCTCGCCGATGGCGATCGGCGTCGTCGAGTGCTGGCGCACGAGGCGCAGCGCCGTCTGGTCTTCGCCCGGCGTGCAGTCCTCGAGCCAGAACAGGTCGTACGGCTCGATGTCCTTCGCGAACCGCGCCGCCTCGATCGGCGACATCCGGTGGTGCCCGTCGTGCAGGATCCGGAGGTCGGTGCCGAAGTCCTCGCGAATGCGCGCGAAGACCCCCGGCATGTGGTTCAGGTAGGCGCGGGTGTCCCACGACTCCTCCGTGGGCCGCGTCGCCGCCGACCCGTCGGCCGCGCGCTTGGCCGGCTCGTAGTCGTAGCGCACGCCCGGGCCCGACGAGCTGACCCCGTAGATCTGGCCGAGCCCCGGGATGCCGGTCTGCACCCGCACGGCGGTGTAGCCGAGCTCGCGGTACCCGGTGATCGCATTCGCGAGGGCGTCGTAGTCGGTGCCCGAGGCGTGCGCGTAGACGCGGATGCCATCGCGGCTCGCGCCTCCGAGCAGCTGATACAGGGGCATCCCGGCCTTCTTGGCCTTGATGTCCCACAGCGCCATGTCGACCGCGGCGATCGCCGCCATCGTCACGGGGCCGCGGCGCCAGTACGGGCCCCGGTACAGGTACTGCCAGGTGTCCTCGATCCGGTCCTCGTCCCGGCCGATCAGCGTCGAGGCGACGTGATCGGCCAGGTACGAGGCCACCGAGAGCTCACGACCGTTGAGAGTCGCGTCGCCCCACCCGACGATGCCGTCGGAGGTCGTGATCTTGAGGGTCACGAAGTTGCGGCCCGGGCTGGTGATGGTGACGTCGACGAGCTCGATGGTCATCGGGGTGTCCTCTCGGTGGTCGGGGTGGTCACATGGCGGCGCGCGGATCGGTGAGATCGCGCCCCGTCCACTCGGGTGCCCAGATCGCGGCGGCGAGTGCCGACGCGGTGAAGATCCCCATCAGCACCATCACGGGGACGATGCTGCCGGTGGTCGCTGCGACCCAGGCCGCGACGACGATCGGGCCGATGCCGGTGGCGATGATCGCGGCGATCTCGCGCACCATGGCGGTCAGCGTGTAGCGGTTGCGAGCGCCGAAGATCTCGGGGATCGAGATGTTCTCCATCGAGGCGAGGCCGAGGACGGAGATGTTGTGGATCAGGGCGTAGCCGACGAAGACCCAGGTGACCTCGGCGGTGTTGATCATGAGCAGCGTCGGGATGATGACCACCAGCGACAGCGAGGTCATGATGATGTACATCCGGCGGCGACCGAACCGGTCACCCAGGAAGCCGACGAACGGGATCGTGATGAACCCGATGAGCGACGAGACGATGACGACCTCGGGGCCGATCTGCTTCGACATCGCGAGAGTGATCGTGATGAACGAGATCAGGTAGGTCTGCACCATGCCCGAGTTACCCGCCTGGCCGAAGCGCAGGAAGAAGGCGACGATGACAGCCTTGATGGGCTTGCGCGCCACCGACTCGAGCGTGCGGATGTCGTTGGTCTCGGTCGCGAGCTCGATCATCTCGTCACGCGAGAGCGCCTTGCCGTCGACGACGTCGGCGCGCTCTTCGAAGACGGGGCTCTCCTTGAGGTTGAAGCGCACCCACAGGGCGAACAGCATGATGACGGCGCTGCCGATGAACGGGATGCGCCAGCCCCAGGCGATGACGTCGCTCTCGAGCATGACGGCGAGCAGGATCGCCCAGATCGCCGACGCGAAGAGCGTGCCGCAGTTGGTGCCGAGCGCGACCAACGAGGCGATGATGCCGCGGCGGTTGCTCGGTGCGTACTCCGAGAGCATGACACCGGCGCCGGAGATCTCGGCGCCCGCGCCGAAGCCCTGCGCGAGACGCAGCAGCACCAGCAGGGTCGGGGCGAGCATGCCGACCTGGTCGTACGTCGGGAGGAAGCCGATCAGGGTCGTCGCGGCTCCCATGAGCAGGATCGTGTAGAAGAGCACCTTGCGGCGGCCGACCTTGTCGCCGATGCGAGAGAACACGAACGCGCCGACGGGGCGGGCGACGTAGCCCACGCCATACGTCGCCATCGCGAGCACGACCGCCATGCCGGGATCCGAGCCCCCGAAGAAGAGCTGGCTGAAGACGAGGGCGGCGGCGAGCGAGTACAGCTGGAAGTCCATGAACTCCAGTGCGGTGCCGAGCCAGCCCGAGACGGCGGCGCGGACGAGGTCGCCCGTCGACCGCGTCGCCTGAGGCGGCGGTGCGTCGACTGTGGGGTGGGTGGAATTGCTCATCGGATACTCCTTTGTCCTGATGGTTGTGGTTGTCGTGGTGATGCGGAACGGGTTCAGAGGGCGAGCAGGACCTTGGCGGATGCCGCGGAGTCGCGCGCCACGGCGAACGCCGACGCGGCGTTGTCGGCGGCGATGACGTGCGACACCACGGCATCCAGCTCTGTCGTCTCGGCGAGCATCGCGACGGCGTCGTCGATCTCGGTCGAGAACCGGAAAGCCCCGCGCAGGGTCAGCTCTTTCGCGAGCATCGGCGCGAGGTTGACCGAGATGTCGGCGTTCGGCAGCATGCCGACCTGCACGACGGTGCCCGCGCGGGCGACGGCACGCACGGCCGTCGTGAGCGAGACGCCGACGCCCGAGCACTCGAAGACGACGTCGTACGATTCGGGATCGATCGGGTCGCTGCCGACGAGGTGACGAGCCGTCGCGCCGAGCGCGGCGGCCCGGTCGAGCGGCTCGGGGCGCAGATCGCTCGCGCCGATCACCGCGGCGCCCGCGCGGCGGGCGGCGGCGACGACGAGCAGGCCGATCGGGCC